>JANNVM010000023.1:0-3276 GCA_031414455.1 Verrucomicrobiota bacterium | reverse complement strand
GGGGGCAATGGGGCACCGCAGACTGACGCCGCACGGCTTAATCGGCAATGAAGGTTTGGTTTACGTTCGTGCAATTCAGCGGCGCAGATGTTATGGGCCGGCTGCTTAAAATGTGCCGGGCTTGAGACCGTCATTTCCAGTCCTTGCCCAACGTGCCGTCAAGCAGTTCGCGCAGGGGAGGGGAGTGACCGGCGCGGTCCTGGAGTTCGCTGGCGAGGATGGCGTCTTCGTTTTCCGGATCGAGGTCGGAGGCGAGCCGGATGAGAATGCGGGAGAGCGTTTCGCGGGCGGGCGTGGGTTTGTCCGTCTGACGCCGGGCGGCGGAGAGGAGGAAGTTGGTGAAGACGCGGAGGTCTTCAGCGGGCGGAGGCAGATTGGGGGGCTGACCGTCAGCCCAGCGCTGGCCGCAGTGAACGGCGGGAGCATTCAGGGGCTGCAGGTGCAGGGAAACGGTGAGGAGGAGCCGGGCGCGGCTTCGTGTCGCGGCATCGCCTCGCAGGACGGCGGCGGTGTATTCTCTGGCGGCATAGCGGGCAAGAAAAGAGGCGATGCGTTCGCACTCGGGCTCAAGGAGCACGGTCTTGTCATGGGTGAAGAGTGAAGCCGGGATTTTGGGCCTGACAAAAGCGTGCGGCTCCGCGTGCCCCCCGATGGCGGTATCGGTTCCCGTCCGGTCCTGTGCGGCGGATTGAGCCACGGTGAACGCTGCGAAAAGTATCGCGTAAGGTCGCACTTTCAAAACGTCCTGGGTTTGCCTTCCGCCAGGATGGAGACGGCGTGCTCCAGTCCGCGTTCAGTGCTGGCGGCGAGAAGACGCTGCAAGGGCTCGTGCATGGGTTCGCCCCCGAGCGGAAAGGTGCCGTAATGCATGGGAACCATATGTCCCGCCCGAAGGTCGCTGAAGGCGGTGAGGGCCTCCTCGGGATTCATGTGAACTTCGCGCCCGCTCATGGCTTGATAGGCACCGATGGGGAGCATGGCGAGGTGGATGTCGCTGTGCTCGCCGATCCGGGTGAATCCTTCGAAGTAGGCGCTGTCGCCGCAGTGATAGACCACGCGGCCGCTTTCATTGCGGATGAGGAAACCGCCGAAGCCGCGATGCACGTCATGCACCATGCGGGCACCCCAGTGCTTGGACGGGGTGAACGTGATCTCCAGCGGGCCGAGCTGCACTTTGGCCCAGAGGTCCATTTCCACGATTTCGCCGAACCCGCGCCCTTTCACCAGCTTGCCGACGCCGTGGGGGACGATAATCGGCTGGCCCTGACCGATTCTCTTCAACGCCCGGAGATGGAGGTGATCGAAGTGTGCATGGGTGATGAGCACGGCGTGGATGGGCGGCAGGTCTTCGATCTCCAGCCCGGGATGCCGGGCGCGCTTGATCAGACCAAGCCATTGGGACCATACGGGATCCACGAGAAGATTCATGCCCTCAGTCTGAATCAAAAACGAGGCATGGCCGATCCAGGTGACCTGAAAACCCGCCCCGTCGTGGGAGAGCAGATCCGGTCTCAGCGGGGTGCCGGTGCGGAGGGAAAACATCTGCGGCAGCATGATGCGGCGGACGAAGTCGTAGTTGCGGCGGCTCCATCCCTTTGAGGGCAACAGGCCGACGCGCTCGCCTTTGCCTTGCGGCGGGGCCGGGGACTCGTGGGGTGGTTTAGGTTTTCCGGCCACGGTTTGGTCGTTTTATAAGTTTAAGGCATTTTGCACCTGGTGACGGACAGCGCAACGGAAGGCTGCACCTTCCGGGACGCCGGCACAGCCGGGAGCAAAACGAAAAAAAATCGACCTTTCTGCACGGAACCGTTGACCCTTGGCGGGAAATTTACGTAGTCTGGCCTGTATGAGAAAATTCATCCCCTTCCCCTGCTGTCTCGCAGCACTCATTGCTCTCGCCCCGCTGCCGGGTTTGGCGGCCCCGCTGATCACGGAGTTTCTGACAAACAACAACATCGGAATCCTCGATGAAGATGCTTCCCGCCAGGACTGGATCGAAGTGCATAACCCTGATCTGGTGGCTGTGGACATGGGCGGCTACCACCTCACGGACGAGGTGGCCCAGCCGATGCGATGGACGTTTCCCTCCGGAGTGATCATCCCGCCGGGCGGGTACCTCGTGGTCTTCGCCAGCGGAAAGAACCGGGCGGTGGCCGGGCAGCCGCTCCACACAAATTTCAGCCTCGCGTCCGGCGGGGAAGCTCTGGCGCTCAACGCGCCTGGCGGGCTGGTGCATCTCTCGCTGTGGGATCCGTTCCCCGTGCAGTCGGCCGACGTTTCCTATGGCCTGCTGGCACCCACAGCCGGTGCCGCGAGCGTGTTCTTCACCACGCCGACACCCGGGGTGCTGAACAGTGCGGTGGATGCCCCGGCGGAGGCCGTGGTCTTCACGCCGCCGAGCAGCACGTTCAACTCCGGCACCCCGATCAATGTCGCCTTAAGTGTTATTTCTCCCACCGCCACGGTGCGCTACACCACGAACCGCTCGCGGCCCATCGGCGTGGCTGGCGTCACGGGAAGTTTCACTGCCGATGCCGCCACCGACATCTGCACCATGACAGCGCACAGTCTTTCCAATGGCGACATGGTGCGCGTCTCCGGTCCCGCGCCTCTCATCGCCACGGTAAATTACTTCGTCACTGTGCTCAGCGCAGACACCTTCAAGCTCACCATTGAGCCCCTCGGCACCCCGATTGATCTCACCGGCGGCGGCACGCAGACGATCCGCCGCGACGCCTTTACCGCCACCGCGGCGACGACTGATATCTTCTCCACTCCTGTAATCCACACGTTCCGGAACGGCGATCCCGTACAGGTAAGCACAACGGACACGCTCCCCGGCGGAGTCGTGGCGGGTACGACCTATTATCTGGTCTTCAATGCCACCAACTCGTTCCGGCTGTCCACATCGCCGGCTTTGACTCCGATCGTTGACGTCACCACTGCGGGCACCGGCACGCATACCGTCTTCCGCACGCCGTCGCCGGTCTATTCGTCTGTGATCCCCGTGACGATCAATACCCGGGTGCGCGCCCGGGCCTTCGAGACCGGGCGTCCGCCGGGGCCGGTGGTTGGCGAGATGTATTATGCCCTCGATGCTGCGGCCCAGGCCTTCACCTCCCCGCTGCCCGTCGTGGTGACGCACACATGGAATACCGGTATGAGCAGTGACGTGGTGGTGGAGGCCCATGTCATGATCTTTGAACCGAAAGCCCCGGACAACCTCACCCGGCTCACCAATCCACCGAATCTCGCCGCGCCCTGCAACCTTGAGCG
>JANNVM010000022.1:0-11308 GCA_031414455.1 Verrucomicrobiota bacterium | reverse complement strand
TGTCGGTCCTGCTGGTACTGGCGGTCCTGCTGGAATTGACGGTCCTGCTGAAATTGACGGTCCTGCGCCGGCTCGTCGTCCCTGGTTTCACGCAGTTTATGGTGGGCCGTTTTGCGTTTATCCAACTCGAAGTCCGGTCCCTTCTTCACCTCCTCCGCGATGGCTTTTGCGTCCGCCGCAGAGGATTGCGCCGAGGCCGTCTCTGTAATCGCGGTCAGGGTCAGGATCACGGCCACGGCGGCGGTGAGTGCGTGGGTGAGCCGGCTGCTCATGCGGCGGAAGGCCACTTCGATGTCCCAGCCTTCGAGATGCGTGCGTGAATTGATATAGAGCGCAAATCCCGCCGCGCTGTAGATCGGTTCGATCAGGGCAACGGCCATCACGTAGAAGAGATTGTTCACCCACCAGAACCACTCCGGTACGGCGCTGGCCGCACCGAACCCGGTGTCCATCCAATCCTCAAGGCCCTCGGGCAGATAGCTGTTCAGATAAAGTGTCAGGCCCAGCGCCACGATCATCTCGAGCTTCACAGCCACATAACTCAGCCACGCCGCGCTGCCCCCGCCGTGAGCACTCAGAATGGCCGCGCGCCGGGTGTAGGCGCTGCCGCTCTGGCCTTCGAGGGTGATGACCGGCAGACGGAACGAACGCTGAAAGGCAAAACGCCGCCATGTCAGGCCGGCGAAGAGGCCGCGGCACAGCGCGCTCTTCCAGTCCCGCCAGAAATCGCGGGCCACCGGCGGCGGACCGAACAGGGCGCGGCTCATGAACCATACCGGCTGTCGTGTCAGGACGGGTTTGGTCCACCAAATGAAGAACATGGCCCAGCCTGGATCGTTGCGGCAAAGCACGGCGATGATCGTCCACAATGGAATGGCCACCGTGAGCCAGCCGCGCATGAGTTTTCCCCAGTGCCGCCGCGCGAGGGCGCAGCCAAGGTCCACCGCCTCCCATGAACTCCGCGGCCGCAGGACCGCGGTCGCTTCTTCAAGCTTCACGCTCCTCCTTCCCGCCGCAGAGCGTGAGATAGAGTGTCAGGAGCAGGGCATTGCCCGCCCCCGCTGCAATCTTCGTGGAAGGCGACGCCGGTCCCGCGGACCAAAAGCCCTCGATGAACGCCGCGGCCACGATGAGCAGGGCCCCGCCGTAGATCAACGGCAGCGCGAGCCGTCCCGCCTCGGCGAGCGCCGCACCGCGGCTGAGCCGCCCGGGTTTTAACACCGCCTGGCCCAGCTTCATGCCCGCGACGCCGCAGATGATCAGTCCGGTCAGTTCGAAGGGCCCGTGACTCGCGCAGAAAGTATAAAGCGTCCACGGCTGTCCGGCATAATGCACATAGCCGAACATCGCTCCGAGCACCACGCCCTGATAGCCGATCGCGAACAGCGAGCCCACCATTGCCAGCAGTCCGGCACCGGCCATGCGCAGCCCGATGGTGGTGTTATGCATCACGTAATGGCCGAACATGCCGAAGTCCGAGCCAAACTCATCGCGCATAAAATCCGTGGCATCACGCTCGCCGTACATGCCGTCCATCATGCGCATTTCCTCCGGCCCGATGACGGAGAAGATCCAGCGTGGCTCCAGATATGACGCGAGGATCATGAGCAGAAACGGTCCGTAAAACAGCAGCGTCGCCAGCCAGAAGAGCCGCCACTCGCGCCGTACGGCCCGCGGGAAGTCCCGCAGCACGAGCCGGGTGAATCCCCGTCCGCCACCTTCGTCAGGATTGGCCAGCACCTGACGGCAGCGGATGAGACGGTCGTTGAGTTCGCCGCAGAGGCGCGCACCATACATGCGGTGCTGCGCCAGCGCGATGTCCGCACAGAGCTGCCGGTAGAGCGCCGGCAGATCCGCCGCTCCTACCGTACTGCGTTTTTTCCGCAACTGATTCGTCAGGTGGTCAATTCTGTTCCACCGTTCACTGTTCTGAGTCTCGAAAGCCTGCTGGGTCATGGCGTCAGGAATCGCGAAGCCAGACCGCTATGCCGCTGAGCTGCGACACGCTTTCGGCGGGATGAGTGCGAGTGAGACCCGAGGCATGGCTGGCGAGTTCCTCACGCCGCGCGGGACTCCACAGCGCGGAGCGTTCCTGAAATCGCACCAGAGCGCTGCGCTCCTCGCGCGTTAGCGTCACTGGCGGCGGATGCGGCACCGTGCCTGGCAGCGGCGGCGGTGTTTTCCTTAACATCTGCGCCGCGGGATTCGCATAGACCACCAGCGTCTTCGCCACGATGTCGCCGAGCCGCTGGAAACGCCGGGTGAACAGGCACACCAGCAGTCCGGTAAAGTATGTGGGCAGCGGAAGGTGACCGATGCCAATCGGGACAAAAACCAGCGGCATCACATCCGCCGCCCGCGCCAGATTTCGCAGCATAATTGCGCCAAGCGACGCCGGGCCTCCCGTTTCCGCCACCACGCGCAGCCCCATGGCGCGCTTTCCGGGGGTGGCGGCGCGACTACCCGCCTCAAAGTAAACCTGATAGCCCCAATAGAAGACAAAGTAGATCAGCGACATGGCCCCGTTTCCCACTTCATAGCCAACGATGGAGACCAGAATATTGGAGATGATGGTGAGGGCGATCACGCTGAGAATCATCCAGAGTGCATCAATCATGTAGGCCACCGCACGCACCATCGGCCCCGCCGGATGAAGTTCCACCTCCACGCCCTCCGCCAGCTCAATGCGCTGCATCGTATCGAGGGGCTGAACGTCGGGCTGGCTCATGGAGTGGCGCACTTAGCGGGAGCGGCCCGGCATTTCAAGCTGTTCCGTGGCGCTGTTCCGTGGAGTGGGCTTCCAGCCCACCGGTAGTCTTCTGCGCAACCCGTGGGATGGAAGCCCACTCCGCGCCGCGCCGCACAGGCAGCAGGAGAAGCCACCCG
This sequence comes from Verrucomicrobiota bacterium, assembly GCA_031414455.1. Lineage (GTDB taxonomy): Bacteria > Verrucomicrobiota > Verrucomicrobiia > Verrucomicrobiales > V1-33 > V1-33. The sequence continues at coordinate 8,422 of JANNVM010000022.1, read as the reverse complement.
CGCCACGTGCTGTCTTTACGGCTGTGGCGCTCGATCCCCCGTTAGAACGGGCCGGACGGCAAAATTCGACAGTCGGGCGGATTTTTTTTGGGAACGGAGGGCACGCGATACCGGCAGGAGACGCGGGCGGCAGGCGATTGGTGGACCTGGTGGTCTTCTGCTTGCAGCGGCGCATGGGCGGGGGCATGGCAGGGCACTTTCTTCTCATGCCCTCAAAATCCAATAAACACTTCCACTTCACCGGCATCTGTGGCACCGCGATGGGCGCGGTGGCCGCGGCCATGAAAGAGCGCGGCTTCAAAATCACCGGCAGCGACAGCGCAGTGTATCCGCCGATCTCCACGTTCCTTGAGGAGCGGAAGATCAAAATTGATAAGGGTTATCGCGCGGGGAACATTCCGGAAAAGGCGGACGTGATCGTGATCGGTAATGCGATCTCGCGCGGCAACGAGGAGCTGGAGGAGGTGCTGAACCGGAAATTGCTCTATGTTTCCATGCCGGAGGTGCTGAAGGAGTATTTCCTGCGCGGGAAGCGTAACTATGTGGTGACGGGCACGCACGGAAAGACGACGACGACTTCGCTGCTGACGTGGCTGCTGCATGAGGGCGGCAAGGATCCGAGTTATCTCATCGGCGGAGTGCCGCGGAATTTCGACGGCGGAGCCAGGTTCACCGAGAGCGAGTATTTCGTGCTGGAGGGCGACGAGTACGACACCGCGTTCTTCGACAAGCGCAGCAAGTTCCTCCACTACCTGCCGGAGGCGGTGATCGTGAACAATATCGAGTTCGATCACGCGGATATTTTCGAGAACCTTGAGGCCATCAAGAAGAGCTTCCGGCTGCTGTTGCGACTGGTGCCGCGGAACGGCATCATCTTCGCCAACGGCGACGACGAGAACGTCCTGGACGTGATCCAGAACGCGCCGGCCCCGGTGACGAAGGTGGGCTTTGGCCCGGGGAACGAGCGCCGCATCACCGAGGTGAAGTATCAGGATGAAACCACGGAGTTCACTATCAATGCGCAGCGCTACACAGTCCCGATGAACGGCGACTATAATGTGCGCAACGCCGCGATGGCCGTGTGCGCCGCGGAGTTTGCGGGCATGACTCCCCCGAAGATCGCCAAAGCGCTTGCAGCCTTCAAAGGCGTGGCCCGGCGTCAGGAACTGCGTGGCGAAGTGAACGGCGTGAAGGTGATCGATGACTTCGGCCACCACCCGACGGCGATCAAGGATACCGCCACCGCGCTGAAGCGCCGCTACAACGCCCACGGCGGCAAGATGCTTGCCATCTTCGAACCGCGCAGCAACACCACTCGCCGCAAGATTTTCCAAAGGGAACTCGCCCTCGCCCTCGGTGCCAGCGAGTGCGTCATCATCGCGCCCGTCGCCGATCCTCACAAGGTGCCGGAGAACGACCGCCTCGATGTCGCCCGCCTGCTCGATGACATCCGCGTCATGGGCCGCGAAGCGTTTATGGAGGAGGACGTGGACAAGATCGTCGCGCGGGCGATCACGCTCGTGCAGCCTGGCGACACCATTGCCGTTTTCAGCAATGGCGGTTTCGGCGGCATCCACGGAAAGCTTCTGGAAGCCCTTAAGAACGTGAAAGCCGCTCGCTGATGTCTGAGAATCCTGACGGCGATCTTCTCCGCGTGGATGGTCTGCGTGTGGCTTTCCACACCCGGAACGGCGTGGTGCGCGCGGTGTCAGGCGTTTCGCTCAGAGTGGGGAAGGGGGAAACGGTTGGCATTGTCGGGGAGTCAGGGTCGGGGAAATCGGTGACGTGTTATTCCATGCTCGGTCTTATTCCGATGCCGCCCGGACGCATCGAAGGCGGCTCGGCGCTTTTTGACGGGGTGGACCTGCTCACGATGACGCCGGAGCAGCTCCGCGGCATCCGCGGCAAACGCATCAGCATGATTTTCCAGGATCCGATGACGTCGCTCAATCCCTATCTGCGCGTCGGCACTCAGATCATTGAGCCGCTGCAAATCCACGAGGGCCTCAGTAAAAAGGAGGCGATGCCGCGGGCGATTCAGGCGCTGGAGGAGGTGGGCATCAAGAATGCAGAGGAGCGCATCCGGCAGTACCCTCACGAATTTTCCGGCGGCATGAGGCAGCGCGTGATGATCGCCATGAGCATGATTACACGCCCGGAACTGCTCATCGCCGACGAGCCCACGACGGCGCTGGATGTGACGATTCAGAAGCAGGTGCTCGACCTCATCAAAGAGCGCCAGCGGGCGCTGGGCACGGCGGTAATCCTTATCACGCACGATCTCGCGGTGGTCAGTGAAGTCTGCGACTTTGTGAACGTCATGTATGCCGGCCGCCTTGTGGAAGCCGCGCCGGTGGAGGAACTCTTCCGCCGCCCGCGCCACGCCTACACCCGCGCCCTGATGCGCAGTATTCCCGCGCTCCAGCCAAAAGGCAGCACGCTCTACACCATTCCGGGAATGCCGCCCGACCTCGCCAAACTCGGCCCCGGCTGCGCCTTCCGCGTGCGCAATGCGGAGCACGGTCATCTCTGCCTTACAGATCGCGATCCGGAACTTGTTGAAGCCGCACCCGGCCATTGGGTGCAAAACTGCCCCGGCTGCATGGAAAGGAGTGCCGCATGAGTGCTCTCCTGACTCTGGATAACGTCGCCGTGCATTTCCCGAAAAAGGGCGGGCTTTTCTCCAAACCCGGCGAACCAAACCGTGCGGTGGACGGTGTCTCGTTCGAAATCGCACCTGGTGAAATCCTGGGCCTCGTCGGCGAATCCGGCTGCGGCAAAACGACGCTGACGCGCGCCATCATGCAGCTCCAGCCAGTGACGTCAGGTCGCATCCTGCTGGAAGGCCGCGATCTTTCTCACCTCAATGCGGCGGCCCTGCGCCTCGCGCGGCTCGACTTCCAGATGGTCTTCCAGGATCCCTATGCTTCACTGAATCCGCGGCTCACCGTTTTCAGCACGCTGGCGGAAGCCATTCAGGCGCGCGCCGGTAAATTGCAGGGTGCGGAACTAAAGAGGCAGGTCACCGGCCTCATGGAGCGGGTGGGGCTCAATCCCTCCGCGGCACGGAAATACCCTCACGAATTCTCCGGCGGCCAGCGCCAGCGCATCGCCATCGCCCGCGCACTCGCGCCCGGGCCGAAACTTCTCCTCGCCGACGAGCCCGTCAGTGCGCTCGATGTCTCCATTCAAAGTCAGATCATCAATCTGCTCCTCGGTCTCACGCGCGATCTCGGCCTCACGATGATGTTCATTTCCCACGATCTCGGTGTGGTCCGTTTCATCGCCGACCGCGTTGCGGTGATGCAGTCAGGGAAAATTGTGGAACTGGGCGAAACCGATCGCGTGATGTCGGCACCGCAGCACGACTACACCCGCACCCTGCTGGCGGCTGCGCCTGGCCTGCGGCGTGCGGTTTCCTGATCACCGGCAACGATTCCTCTATTCACCCGCCGCCGGCACTGCGAAGTCCTGCGGGACGGCGCGTCTCGCAGCGTTGACGATGATGTCCTCGCCCGCGGGGGCGAGACGGGCCGGCCGGTTGTAGTACCAGAGCGAAGTCTCCGCTTCATAGCCGCCTTCTGTCAGGATGCGGCGGCCCGGGATGTAACACGGCACCCAGTTGGAGTAGGCATTGATCCAGAGCCGGCGGGCGTTGAGTTCGCGTTTCAGGCGCAGGGAATAATCCACGACAACTTCGCCTGGAAGGAAAACGAGCGCCAGTTCATCACCGAAATTCCAGCCGGTGATTTCGTAGTCGAGGTGCGAAGGCGGCAATAAGCCGGAATCGAGCCGGGTGAGCCAGTGTCGTGCATGGCGACCGATGATGCCCGGCTGTGCGGCGCGCTGCGTCAGTTCATCGCGGGTGAAATGTTTGTCGTAGGGCAGGGGAGCGTCCACGCGACGCGCACTGAGCCCGGCAGTAATCGGATGAAAGGGTGTGGCGAGCATTCGGCGGACTTCCGTGGCGATGGATTCCCCGTGCTGCTTTGCCAGGGCGAGACCGGCATCGGGACCGCCGCGAGGTGAGGGATTGGAATCCGCGCCGCAGCCGATGGCCATCATGGCCTGCGCGCCGGGGTGATTGCGTTCAAGGGCTTCCCCGGCATAGCCGGCCCAATCGCCGCAGACGTTCAGCAGTTCGCCGCCGCAGGTGGTGCAGTGACAGGCATAGGATGCGAGAAGCGCCCGGAGATTGCCGGCACCGTCCTCCACTTTGAAAACCGGCAGCGCGTGGTCCACCGGTCCTCCGGGCGTGCGGCGATTGGCGGCGAATGATGCGCGGCCTTCGCTCCAGGAAAGTTTGGCAGGAAAGTGATGCGCCAGCGCCTCCGCAGCGGCCGATTCCATCCTGTCGAGCAGCGTTCGGGTGTAGGCGTCAATGGCCGCCGATTCCTCCGGCGTCAGGTTTTCCGGCTGAATGAACGGGGCCCAGCCCGTGGTGGCCGGCGCACTGTGGGTGTGGGAAATCGTCAGGACAATGCGCTCCGGAGGCACGCCGGTTCGCCGGGTGATGCGATCACGCAGTTCGAGCCAGACTTCGCGGGTGAGTCCGCAATTATCGAGTGTTAGCCAAAGCGCAGGCGGCGCGCCGTCGCCGCCGAGAGCGAGGGCTTTGGCCCAGAGCCGCTGCGCCGCTCCGGTGGAAGCGGAAGGGCGTCCCGCATATCCTGTTAGTCGCACCGGGCGGTCCGGCGTCACGTCGGACCGGGCGAGGCCGGCCCAGCGCAGTTCGGGAACGGGTTCACGGCGCCATACCGAAAAGAAGACCGCTGCGAGCACGGCGCACAGCGCCAGAACGGGCAGGACGGAGCGGAGAGAGCGACTGGGGGGCGGATGCATGGTTCAGCTTGCCCGGGGACGGCGCGTCGCGGCAAGAGTTTTTTGTTCGCACGGTGTGCTGCGACGGACCTCCGGATTGTATTCTTTGAATCGCGGCGGTCTGCTGCTATGTAACGGTAACGGTGCCATGATTCAGACGACGCTCAGCAATCTCATTCTCTTTAACCTCTGCGGTCTCCTGCTGCTGCTGGGGATCATGTGGGTGTGCCGCATTGTGCGGGAGCGTCACCGCGAACACCGCCGGCGGCGGCATGAAGTGGTCTGCGGACTGTGCGGGAATGTCTTCACGGAGACCTCGCGGGAAGAGGTCGTGCGGTGCCCCGCCTGCCAAAACCTCGTGCAGCGTCAGGAAGTGCTGAATCTTTGAGGGCTGGTTAGTGCGGCTGCTGACCGTAGTAGGCACCGGGGCCGTGTTTGCGCAGGAAGTGCTTGTCAAGAAGGTGCTGCGGCAGCGGAACCGCATGAGGATTGAGCCGGAGCGTATCGAGTGCGATCTGTGCGCACATTTCGAGAGCGATGCTGTTGGTGAGGGCGTCCAGCGCATCACGGCCCCATGTGAATGGTGCGTGGTGATGCTGGAGCACGGCGGGAATGGCGAGCGGATCGAGCTTCTCCTTAAGAAATGTTTGGACGATGGCATCGCCGGTTAGAGCCTCATAGGCGGCGGCGGTTTCCTCCGGTGTCAGGATGCGGCAAAGGGGCACCGTCCCAAAAAAGTGATCCGCGTGCGTCGTTCCGTAGCAGGGCAGGGGACGCCCCGCCTGGGACCATGCCGTGGCATACGGGCTGTGCGTGTGGCAGATGCCGCCGATGCCAGGCCACGCGCGGTAGAGCGCGAGATGGGTTGCCGCATCTGAGGAGGCGTTGAGTTCGCCCTCCACCTTTTTGCCCGTGGCGAGTTCCAGCACCACCATATCGTCGTCACGCAGGTGGGAGTAAGGAACGCCGCTGGGCTTGATAACCATCATGCCGCGCGCCCGGTCCACACCGCTGACGTTGCCCCACGTCAGCCGCACGAGACCGGAAGACGGCAGTCGGAGGTTGGCTTCGAGCACCTGTTGTTTGAGATCGTGGAGCATGGGACGGGGGAATTGGCTGATGGTTGAGAGTTGAGAGACCGGACCGCGGAAGTCTCTCAACTCTCAACTCTCATCTATCAACTGAGCATCAAAGCTTCCGCACGGAAACGGTGGCCGTCAGTGTCTCGCCGCTGGCGGAAACCCGTGCGGTGAGGGTATGTTGTCCCGGTTCGAGGAGTGCGACGGCACCGCGGGGTGTGGCTTCTATTCTCAGCGTCGGTGACGACCACTCCACGCTGCCGGCGGGCGCTGTGGTGCGCAGCGGCAGGCGTCGTCCGCCGTCGGGAAGGTCGGGGTCGAGCAGCACCGAGGCACCGGGCAGCGGCGAGAGAATGCGAAACGCGGCCGGCTCCATCCGGTCTGTGGCCACGGCGGCGGCACCGAGCCAGTTGTCAGGGCCGGCAAGCCACGCGGCGTAACTGGAGGGCAGCAGCACGCGGCCGGCGGCATCATAAAGGTCGCGGCCGGCGTCTTTGGCTGGCGCGAGGTCGCGCCGGAATTTCTCCAGTACCGCCGGACGGCGTCCGGCCAGGCGCGGAGGCACCGGCTTTCCGGTCAGGGCATCCACTTCCAGTTCCACGATTTCCGGGGGGCGTTCGTACCATGAAGAAGGCCAGCGCGTTTCCAGCCAGGTGAAGGTGTCGCGGAAAATGGGCGCCGCACCGGACACCCCGGAGACGCCGCGCATCGGTGAGTTATCGAAGTTCCCCACCCACACGCCGACGGTGAAGCGCGCATTGTAGCCGAGCGTCCAGTTGTCGCGGTAATCGGTGCTCGTGCCGGTTTTTACGGCGACGGGGAACGGCAGGCGCAGGGCGCTGTCCATACCGAACGACCGCGTCCGCGCGTCATTGTCCGCCAGCACATCCGCCAGCAGCCAGCACGCGACGGGATCGAACACGCGCACCTCCGGCGACGCCGGCGCATCCATGAGCATGACCGGGGCGCGGTGTGTCCCGAGCCGCGCGAGACAGGAATACGCCGTCGTTAGTTCCAGGAGTGTCACTTCGCTGCCGCCGATGGTGAGGCCCAGCCCATAGTCCTCCGGCTTTCGTGTCAGGGTGGTGATGCCGCAGCTTTGCAGCGCCTCCACCAAAGCCGGTGCGCCGCCGTGCTGCTGCAGGGTGCGCACGGCCGAGAGATTCAGACTGTTGGCCAGCGCGGCCCGCAGCGAAACCGGGCCGGCCGCGCGGTGGTTGTAATTCTCCGGACGGTACACGCCGGTGGGAGTCATGAACTCCACCGGCAGATCGGTCACGATGTCCGCAGGGCTCAGGCCGTTTTGAAACGCCAGCAGATACGTGAACGGCTTCAGCGCCGAGCCCGGCGAACGCCGTGCTGCCGCGCCGTTCACCTGCGCCGCCGCATAGTCAGGACTGCCCACCATCGCCAGCACCTGACCCGTCGCACTATCGAGCACCACCACGGCGGCATGGTGAGCGTTGTGATCCTTCAGGCGTGCCAGCCGGTCGCGCACACAGCGTTCGCACTGTGCCTGAATGGCGGAGTCCAGCGTGGTCTTCAAACTCGTCCCCGCGGAGGGCTCGTCCGGCATCGCTGACAACAACCTGTCCACGAAATGCGGCGCGCGGAACGCTCCGGCTTTCCGCACGGTGCGCAGCGGCTCGGCCACGGCGCGCGTGTGTTCCTCCGGCGTGATCCACTCCAGCGCCTTCATGCGGGAGAGCACCCATTCCTGACGCTTCTTCGCTCCGTCAGGATTCCGCCACGGGCTGAAGCGTGTCGGTGCCTGCGGCAGGCCGGCGAGGAACGCACATTCCGCGAGGCTGCAATCCGCGAGCGGCTTATCGAAGAACGTCTGCGCCGCCTCCGCGCAGCCTTCCGCGAGGCTTCCGTATTGCAGGCGATTCAGATAGGACGCGAGGATCTCATCCTTGCTCCACGTCATCTCAATGCGGCGGGCGGTGAAGATCTCCGCCGCCTTCGTCCACAGCGTGCGTTCCCTGGGCAGCGTGATTTTCACCAACTGCTGCGTCACCGTGCTCGCCCCTGACACACTGCGCCCTGCCATGACGGAGTCTTTCACCGCACGCGCCGACGCGAGCCAGTCCACCCCGCCGTGCGAGCGAAACCGCTGATCCTCCGCCGCCAGCGTGGCCCGCACCAGCGACTCCGGTATTTCGTGCAATGTCAGTGCTCCACCGGCCCGCCCGCCGTTCTCCAGCAACCGCCGCAGCGGCACCCCCTCTCTGTCAGTGAACGCCGCCGCCGGCGCGGGCGGTGCATTCAATGCCTCCGGCCACGGAAAACACCACGGCAGCGCATACCACACCAGCAGCCACGCTGCCGCCGCGGCCAGCAGCCGCCGCAGCCAACGGCGCAGCGTGGAGGATTGCAGGTTCATATTCGTCAGCGCCCACAGCATCCATTTTCACCTGCCGGGCAAGCGCTGCTGCGCCGCCTCACGGATCGCCGATGATGCGGACGACCTGACTCGAAGGAATGCTGTTATACTCCAACGCCGGCAGGATGAGGGTGTC
>JANNVM010000021.1:0-35657 GCA_031414455.1 Verrucomicrobiota bacterium | reverse complement strand
TGTTGTTCCAAAGCCGGCGCGGGAGTGGCCATGCGCGAACGGCCTCCGGAAGCACTGGGTTGGACTGCGCAAGATATTGATCCTGCCGGGCGCGCACCATGGCGGTGACGCCCGCATCGCAGATCAGCACGTTGTTTTCGTAGTTCAGTTCAAAGCTGCGGCGGTCAAGGTTGGCCGAGCCGATGAGAGTAATGCTGCCGTCCATGGTGAATGATTTCGTGTGCAGCAGCCCGCCCGTGTATTCGTAAATCCTGACGCCCGCGGCGAGCATGTCCGCGTAGTAGCTGCGGCTGGCGGCGGCGACGATCCACGAGTCGTTGCGGGCGGGAAAAATTACAGTCGTGTCCACGCCGCGCAGGGCGCAGGAGCAAAGGGCGTGCTGGATGGATTCGTCGGGCACGTAGTAGGGCGTGGTGATGACCACATTTTTCCTGGCGGAATGGAGCAGGGCGACAAACATCCCGGGTCCGGCCAGAGGCGAGCCGGTGGGACCGGTGGCAATGACTTGAGCGGTGCAGCCGTCATGCGGCGCGCTGACGGGCTGACTCAGCAAATCATCCAGCTTCTCGCCCGTGGCGCTGGTCCAGTCGCCCGCAAACACATGGAGACTCTGCCGCGCGACGGGTCCTTCCATCCGGAGCATGGCATCCACCCACGGGGCGAATTTGGCTTTGATGCGGAATTCCGGATCGGCGCAGTTCTGGCTGCCGAGGTAGGCGATATGGCCGTCAATGACGGCGAGTTTGCGGTGATTGCGTAGATCGAGGCGTCCACTGAGCGGGCGGAGCAGGGGATTGGCAACCGGCAGCGCGGCGGCAAGGCGCACGCCGTCACTTTCCATGGACTTCCAGAGTTCGGAGCGCAGCAACTGCCGTGACCCCAGAGCGTCCACCATGGCCCGGCACACGACGCCCCGGCGGGCCGCGCGGCGCAGCGCTTCGGCGACTTTGCATCCGTTGTCGTCGGTCAGCCAAATATAGAACAGGAGATGCACATCAGCAGCGGCGGCATCAATGTCGGCGACGAGTTGATCGATCACGGCATTCGAATCCTCCGGCATCGTCACCCGGTTGCCTCCCATGGCGGGAAAGCCGCTGATGCTCTTTCCGGCCTCAAACAGATGCGCCCGGGCGTCAGGGATTTGCGGCCGGGCATGGTCTTCGTCCCCGGTGCTTGCCGCGGGGAACGGCGGCATTTCCGCCAGGGTTTTGCGAAGCTTCTGAATCCGCCTGCGGCCGGGATTCACCTCGCCGAACAGCAGATAGGCAATCATTCCCGCGACCGGCACGAGCGCAATCGTGGCAACCCACGCGACGCGTGACGCAGGTTCACGGTGCGGGCGCAGCAAGACCCGGACGACGACGGCCAACTGAATGATCCAGTGGGTAAAAAAGATGATGAGCTATTGATCCATCCCTCCTGATAGCACAGAATGGATAACGCCGCCCGCATTGCTGCGGGCGGCGCCAGTCGACCGGCTTGGGGGGCTTCAACCGGCCTTCTGAGTTTCATCCACGGTAACGTAGCGGCCGCCGCCGCGGCTCCAGACCCGCAGGAGCGTTTCCTGGCCGGCAGGCGCTTCTGTTAGTTTCACCGCGTCTTCGGCGCCGGTGACGGGCTGGCGGTTGATCTGCTCGATGACATCACCGGGACGAAGTCCGGCTTCCCACGCAGGGCTGCTTTCATCCACGCTCGTGATGAGGGCTCCCTTCACATCCGAAGGAATGCCAGCCTCGCGGCGGGTCGCTTTGTCGAGGTCGCCCACCCCCACTCCATTGAGCGTGCCCTGCTCATGTTTTCCACTGGCGTGGTGGCTGGCCGGGACGGCGTTGTCTGCTCCAGGCTGAGCTTCCAGCGTAGCGGTGAGGGTTTTCTCCGTGCCCTCACGCAGCACTTTCAGTTCAGCATTCTCGCCGGGTTTGCGGCTGCCGACAGCGAGCTTGAGTCCCCGGGCGTCCTTCACCGGCTGGCCGGCGAATGCAGTCACGATGTCTCCCTCCTCAAGCCCTGCTTTGGCTGCGGGTGAATGCTCCGGAACGTCGCCGATGAGTGCGCCGGCCGTGTGTTCTCCGGCTTTGAACTCGCGGGCCAGCGCTGGAGTGAGATCCTGGACCATCACGCCCAGATAAGCGCGGGTGACGCGACCGCTGCTGATGAGGTCCTCCATCACATTTCGAGCCATGTTCGCCGGGACGGCAAAGCCCACGCCGTCATTCCCGCCGCTGCGGCTGAGAATGGCGGTGTTGATGCCAACGAGGCGTCCCTGGGCATCCACCAGCGCGCCGCCGGAGTTACCGGGATTGATCGCGGCGTCCGTCTGGATGAAGTCCTCGTAATCCAGCCCCATCGTGGCCCGGCCGGTCGCGCTGATCATGCCCATCGTCACCGACTGGCCGATGCCAAACGGATTCCCCAGTGCGAGCACCATGTCGCCTACTTCGGCGGCGCTGCTGTCAGCGAAGGTGATTGCCGGCAGGCCGGCGGCTTCGACTTTAAGCACCGCAAGGTCCGTCTTGGGATCAGTCCCCACGACTCGCGCGGTGAGGGTGCGGCCGTCGGTCATGGTGATCTCGACTTTGTGTGCATGGTCCACGACATGGTTATTTGTCAGAATGTAGCCGTCTGCCGTGACAATCACTCCGCTGGCGGCACCGTGTTCGCGCGGCTGCTGCGGTTGACCATTGCCGTCAAAGAAGCGCCGCAGTTCGCGCCCGCCGGACCGGCCGAACGGAATGATCTGCTCCGGGCCGCCGAATTCCGCCGCATTCTGCGCCCTGGCGGTGACTTCGATCTTCACCACGGAGGGCGTGATCTTTTTGATGATGCCGGAAAAGCTTGCAGGCAGGCCGCCGGTGCGGTCCACCGGTTTAGTATCAACGGTGATGCCGGGGACGGAATGCGCCATGGCAGTGCCGGCCGATTCCAGGGCCCTGACAGAGACAAAAGCGAGGCCGCCGGAGGCGAGGGCGAGGATGAGGCAGGTAGTTGGGTTCATTTTCATGCTTTGGATTGGGCTGGTGGTTTGGTTGAATGGACGGGCTGGCCACTGTGGCCGGTGCTCATCACATGGGGATCGTCGCACACCGGCTCCCTCTGTGGCATCAGTCACGGAGCCTGCGCTCAATAGGCGCTGCGCCTATGCCGGCCCGACCAATCAGTCGTTGCAGGCGCTCCAGGTGTTTCTCACAATGGGTCTATGAAATTCCCTCCGCCCGTCCGCATCACCGCGCCGCTGCTGGCGCTGGTATGCGGCCTGACTGCCACTCTTCTGGATTACCGGCTGAATCTTCATCTCGATCTCGCCCGTCACCTGGAGGAAGTGCGCGCCAGCGCTAACACGAACGGCCGCCGGCTTGCTCAGCTTGCCGAACGGCTGCTGGCGGCGGGACAGCGCTCCGCTCTGCAGGCGGACGTGGAAGCCACGGGTACACTCCCGCATCTGAAGCTGGCTGCGGTCATTGATGGCCGCGGACGCATCGTGGCGGCGAGCGCCAGTGCGCTGCTGGAGCAGACTGCCATCCGCACGTCCCTCGCAAAAGCGGCGGCGCTCATCAACACTAACGATCTTCCGGATGTGCGCTACGATGAGGACGAAGCGACCGTTCTCAGTGCGCATCCGTTTCCGGCGGGCGGCGGCAGAGCCGGCTGGGTCCTTCTCGATTTTGACCGCGCGGGAGCCGTCGCGGCGGCCCGCTCGGATGCGCGGAGCGAACTCGCATGGATGGCGGCGGCGATGGGATTCATGGTCGTGATGCTGTGGGCCGTGCTCTATTTCGGCTTCGCCGCGCGGCTGATGCGCCTCGCGCAGAGCGTTCGGGCGTTTGGTGAGGGCAGGGCAGGGGCGCCCGCCGTAATGCCTGGCGGCGATGAAGTTGCCGATTTGTCAGTCGCTTTCTCCGCCATGTCCGCCAGTCTTCGCGAACGCGAGGCGGAGAAAGTGCGGCTCGAGCGTGAGGTGCTGGAAATCTCCGAACGTGAACGCCGCCGCATCGGGCATGATCTCCATGACGGCCTCGGCCAGCGGCTCACTGCGGCCTCGATGACGACCAATGCGCTGGTAGCCGCGATGCAAACGGAGGCGCCGGCTTTGGCGCAGCGCGCGGAGGAAATCGGTCACCAGCTCCGCGGCGCGATTGCGGAAGCCCGTGCGCTTTCTCACGGCCTCGCACCGGTGGCATTGTCAGACGACGGCCTCATGTCCGCGCTCGCGTCACTCACTGACAGCGCTGCAAGGAGCGGGGCGCGCTGCGTGTTTGATTGTCCCGTGCCCGTGCGCGTGCCGGACGCGGAAGTCGCCGGCCAGCTCTATCGCATTGCTCAGGAGGCGGTTAACAACGCACTCAAGCACGCCGCGGCCTCCGAAATCCGCATCGGACTTGAGCGGCGCGGCAGCTTCGGCGTGCTGGAGGTGGACGACGACGGAGAGGGATTGCCTGACCCCGCGCCAGCCTCCGGCGGAATCGGGCTGCGCGTCATGCGCTACCGCGCGCAACTCATCGGGGGGGAACTGGAAATCAGCTCGCCTCCCGCGGGAGGCACGCGTATTGCCTGCCGATTCCCCCTGCCCGCATGAGCACTGACCGGCAAGCATCCAATACCTCTGCCAAATCCCGGATTCTGCTGGTGGATGATCACCGCATGGTGCTCGACGGCTACACTCTGCTCATCAATGCCGCGCCGGATCTCGCCGTCTGCGCCACGGCGACCAGCGCGCCCGCCGCCATTACCGCCGTCGAACAGCATCGCCCGGACCTTGTGATTACCGACCTGACCATGCAGGGCCGCGGCGGACTTGACCTCATCAAAGACCTCGCCGTGCTCCAGCCCGGCCTCCGCATTCTGGTGTGCTCCATGCACGACGAACTGCTCTATGCCGAACGCGCGCTCCGCGCCGGGGCCAAAGGCTACGTCATGAAAGACGCCGACGGCCCGACGTTCCTCGCCGCCATTCGCAGAGTGCTCAGCGGCCAAACCTATCTGAGCGACAAGCTCGCCGCCCGCGTGCTCGACTCCTTCGCCGGCACACGGCCCCGCGGCAGTTCCTCACCGGTGGAAAAACTCAGCGACCGTGAGTTTGAGGTCTTCCGGCTTTTTGGTGAGGGAAAGACCGCCAAGGAGATCGCCGACAAGCTGAACCTCAGCCCCAAAACGGTCTCGGTGCATCGAGATCATATCAAAGAGAAGCTCTCGTTCAACACGAGCGCCGAGATGATCCGCGAGGCCGTGCGCCGGGTGGAATCGCAAAGTTAGGAATTGCGCATTGTCGCCCGGCGGCGGTTCGTGCTTCCCGGCTTCCGGCGGAACAGCCGGCGCCCCCAGCAACGATGTCTTTCGCAATGTCTTCATGGCTTCGCCGCCCGGACGCTGCCCGATGACCCCGCCGAAGGGTGCGCGCGATGACGCGATTTACGATTTACGGCACGCGATGTTTCCCCAGGGTGGGGCCCGGTTTACCGGAAATATCACCTTCGTCCCATAGATCCCTTCGCCTTCCTGCCATGCACGACCCCCGCCACGATCAACTCGCCCGCCAGCTCATCTCGCACTCAGTTTCGCTTAAGTCCGGCGAAAACATTCTCTTCGATCTCTACGATACGCCGCCGGAAATGGGGATCGCACTCATTCGTGCGGCGCGTGAAGCCGGTGGGGTGCCGCATGTGCAGGTGCATGACGCGCGTCTCACGCGTGAAATCCAAATGGGGGCCACGGACGCGCAGTATGATGAGTGGAGTGGCGTGCAGATGAATCTCATCGAGCGGATGCAGGCTTATATCGCCATTCGCGGCAGTCACAATATCACGGAAAGCTCCGACGTTCCCACGGACCGGATGAAACTCGTGATGGCGAAGATGAGGCCGGTGATGAACCATCGGGTGCAGAAGACGAAGTGGTGTGTGTTGCGCTGGCCGAATGCGGCGATGGCGCAGTTGTCGAACATGAGCACCGAGGCCTTTGAGAATTTCTACTATCGCGTCTGCCTGCTCGATTATGCCGCGCTCATTCCCGGCATGAAGGCGCTGGAGAAACTGATGGACGAGACGAAGAACGTTCACATCACCGGTCCCGGCACCGATCTCCGCTTCAGCATCGAGGGTATTCAGGCGGAAGCCTGCGGCGGTGAGAAGAACATCCCCGACGGAGAGTGTTTCACCGCTCCCGTGAAAGACAGTGTCGAAGGAGTAGTGAGCTACAACGCGCCGACGATTTATCAGGGCATCGCCTTCGACAATGTGCGGCTGGAGTTTTCCAAAGGAAAAGTCATCAAGGCCACGGCCAACAATACGGAAGCCATCAACCGCATCCTCGATTCCGACGAAGGGGCGCGTTACATCGGTGAGTTCGCCATCGGCTTTAACCGTGAAGTGCTTCATCCCATGCGCGACATTCTCTTCGACGAAAAGATCGCCGGCAGCTTTCACTTCACGCCCGGTCAGGCCTACGAAGGCAAGACCGACAACGGCAACCGCAGCCAGGTTCACTGGGATCTCGTCTGCATCCAGCGCCCGGATTACGGCGGCGGCGAAATTCATTTCGATGGCAAACTCATCCGGAAAGACGGCAAGTTCGTCCTGCCGGAGCTGGAGTCGTTGAATTGATTTCGCGCGGCGGTTGTTTTCTCCAGCAGCAGCCGGGAGTTGCCCGTTGCACCGCAGCGTGCCGGGGCCCGTTCGTGCCGTTGTCAGCCGCGGGCACGGCCCCGGCCTCCAGGGTTGCGCGACGCGTGCCGGGAGAGTATTACCGGCACCCATGACCAGCCTCCTCCGACTCCTCGCTGCCACCGCTCTTTGTTTTCTTGTTAGTTGCTCATCCACCCCTCAGAACACTGAAAGTGTCTTCAGGGGGCAGCGCGCCGTCATCATGAACGGCGAAGCCTATGCACCCAACAGTGTGCCCGATTCAGTGAAGCGGGCGATCGCCGCGGCCAACGAAATCAATCATCTTCCCTATCAATTTGGGGGCGGGCACGGACGCGCCTGCTACGGTCTCGACTGTTCGGGGTCCACTTCCCATGTGCTGCGGGCCGCCGGCCTCATGGATGGCTCCCTGCCCAGCAAGGGATTCCTGAAATACGGCCATTCCGGCCCCGGGAAATACATTACGGTCTTCGTGCGCGACGGGCATGTCTTCATGACCATCTGCGGCCTGCGCTTCGACACCACCAGCAACGGCAGCGGTCACGTTGGTCCGCGATGGATGACCAAACCGCGCAGCACCAAGGGCTTCAAACTGCGCCACCCGCCGGGCCTGTAACGGCTTCACACCGCAGCACTCCGTCTGACAATACCTTCGCCCGGAGTCCGCCCCGGTTTCTCAGCGAAACCTCTGCGCCAGGGTGAAAGGCCTCGTCCATCCAGTGACACGGACTGCATTCCGCGGTGCCGAGGAAGCGGACCCCCTGCACGGTGAATTCCTCGCCGATCAGCGCATTTAAGTCCGCGCCGCTCACGATGACATTCCGGCGAAACACGCCCGGTCCCCGGTCCCGGACCCGGAATTCCGCGCACAGCGCCTCGTACACCTCAAGGGAGAAAAAGGTGACCTGGCCCTTGTAGCCTTCTTTCCAGCCGAAGAAACGATCGCCTTCGATTCCCCAATCCGCGACAAGCCGGGCCTCCTCCACCGCGATCACCGGTGCCGTGCCGGCGGGCTGGCCGTGGTGACCGAAGTAGTTGTGCTCCGGACTGATGAATAGGTGGACAATGCGCATGGCGGGATGCCGCCCACCGGATGCCCGTTAACGGAGGCGCGCAAGTGTGGTTCCCCGGTCAACCGGCACGGGCGGATTCCGGGTGAGAGCCGGGGAATGAGATCAATGGCGATGGCGTCAGGGGTTTCGCGCGCTGGCGGACTCAGCGCAAGGAACGCACCCAAACCGTTAGAACAGAGGGGGGCGTTTTGCTCGCAGGAGCCAGCAGGAAGTGCACGTCCGGCAAGTCGGAAACGCGGAAGATTCCTGTCGCGCAGGCAGAACGGGCTCGTGTAGCATCCGCGTGCGCGGTGACGCCGTGTCTTCATCATTCGTCCATGACTGCCATTTGATCATGAGCGGCTCACCCTGTGAAACCCGACATTATCCAGCACCCGTTTGCATGCTGCTCCGCACGCCGTGCGGCGGTACTGTTGCTGTTGCTGCCGGCTGCGGACGGCCGGGCTTCCCCGCCGGTGATTCTGTTCCAGCCGGTTGAGCAGCGGGCGGTGGCGGGCGGGCGGACGGAACTCGGGGTCAGCGCGCAATGCGCGCCGGGTGATGACTGCACCCTGACCTACCAGTGGCTGCGCGACGGCCAGCCGGTGGCGGGAGCGGTGAATCGTTTGGCGTTTTTCGACCCGGTGCGCACCGGGGACGCGGGCACCTGGCAGGTCGTGGTGCGCGGGAGCGCCGGTGAATCGCGGAGCCAGGCGGTGACGCTGCACGTAACCGAAGATCCACCTGCGCCGGGCACCCTCGATCCCGGCTTTGCCGCGCCGAACATCGGGAATCCCAGCGGGAGCGTGCGCGGCACGGTGTATGCGATTGCGCCTGCGGCGGATGGCGGCGTGCTCATCGGCGGTGACTTTACGCAGGTGGGCGGTCTGTCGCGTCCGGGCCTTGCGAAACTTACGGCGGACGGCGGGATGGATCCCTTGTTCAGCCTCGCGGGCCTTCCCGCGCTGCCGGCGGTGCGGTGTCTTGTCGCGGTGCCGGGCGGCTGGATGGCCGGCGGTTCGGCATTCACCGTGCGCCGGCCGTGGCTGGCGTTCATCCCCGCGACGGGCGGACCGGTGATCAGTCTGGAAAGCGGCTGGAATTTCGCGGCGGCGAGTGGTCAGGAAGTGCGCGCGCTGCTGACGCTGCCCGATGGCCGCGTCATGGCCGGCGGAACATTCTCCGCCACGGCGCCGGGCTACAGCGCGGCCCGGCTCATCCGCTTGAAGGCCGACCGCAGGCTCGATACCACACTGCCCGCGGCCGGCTGGAATGCCGGCGTGCTCGCGCTGGCCCTGACATCCGCCGGCAACATCGTCGCCGGCGGCAGTTTCTCTGCACCCCGGCGCTGTGTCGCCCGGCTCCTCGCTGACGGCTCCGTGGATGCCGCCTTTCAGCCGCCCGCGTCCACCTGGACTGCCGCGGCGGAAATCAGTGCGCTGGCCGTGCAAAGCAGCGGGCGCATCATCGCGGGAGGCAAGTTCACGTTTACGCCTGCCGGTTCGTTCATCCGCTACGCCCTAACGGCATTTCTGCCTGAGGGAGCGCCCGATGACAATTTTTCCGCCAAACTGAATACCGACAGTAAAGCGGAAGTCCGCGCGCTGCTGACGGACGGGCCTGACAAGATCATCATCGGCGGGCGATTTACCGAAATCACCGGTGCCGATGCGGCCGGCGGAATATTCAAAGTTCCGTGGTCCGGCGCGGTGTGGCTCAATAACAGCGGACGGCTTGTGCTTCCGCAGCGTCCCTCCGCATGGGACGACCGCACAGTTTTTTCGCTCGCCATGCTGTCGCCGCGCCGGCTGCTGGCGGGCGGGGATTTTGCATGGCCGGCGCACCGGCTCACGGCGCTGCGGGCAGACGAACCTGCGGCGTTCGCGCCCGTCATTCATCACGATCCGGTGCCGCGCGTCAGTGCCCGCCGGGCCGGCGATTCACTGCGGCTCAGTGTGGCCGCCGCGGCATGGCCGGAGCCTTCCTATCAATGGCTGAGAAACGGGGCGGTTGTGCAGGGTGCCGTGCAGGCGGACTACTTCGTCCCGCGGGCCGTCGCGGAGGATGCGGCAAGTTATACCGTTCGTGTTTCCAATGCGTTGGGCGACGTTGTCAGCGGGCCGGCCAGCGTCGGGGTGCATTCGTCGCCGCCCGGCTGCGCTCCTCTGGTGAGCGCCGCGTCCGCCGTGCCGCTCACGGTGGCACAGTTCACCTCCAATCTGAACCCGGTTCGGGTGGCGGTGCCGTTCGCGCCGGCGCGCATCACTGTCGCCCTGCGCATCACTCATAAGGATACGAATGACCTCAGCGCGACGCTGATCTCGCCGGGCGGGCAGCGGGCGCGGCTCTTCAATCAGCCCGGTCCCAGTGGAAGAGACTTTGATGACACGGTGTTCGACGACACTTCCACGCAGCAACTTTCCGATGCGCTGCCGCCGTTTCGCGGCACCTTTCAAACCGGCGGCGCGCTCCATGCCCTCCGGGCGTTTCCTGCGAGTGGAGACTGGTTTCTCGAGATTGAAAACAACGGTGGTCAGACCGCGGTACTGGAGTCGTGGCAGCTTTTCATTGAAGGATTTCCTGTCCCGGTGACCTATGACTCCTGGCGCAATGCGGCCCTCTCCGGCGCAGTGCTGACGGCTCCTGGAGAGGATGCCGACGGCGACGGTGAGAGCAACATGGGTGAGTTTCTCTTCGGTCCGGCACCATGGGGTCCGTTCACCGTTCCCGGGGGGATTCACTCCATGATCGTCACGCCGGGCGGCACGCGCATTCTCAACTGGTGCGGCTGGCAGGCCGCGGACTATCAACTCGAATGCAGCCCGGACCTCCTGCAATGGCAGTCAGCGGTGGAGGGCGTGGACTGCGTTACCACATGGACGTCCCGCACGGAACCCGCACGCCGCGAACACTCTGTCCGCCTCAACGATTCTCCGGTGAACCGGTTCTGGCGGCTGCGCGGACGCTGACGTTCGTTGCTGAATTCGCATCATCCCTCCGGTCTCCTCGTCATTTGCCCGAGCGCCGCCGCCAGCGAGACGACATCCTCCGCGTCATGCGCCGCGGTGAGAGTCACGCGGAGCCGGGCGCGGCCGCGGGCTACGGTCGGAAAGCGGATGGCGGGAATGAGGAAGCCCGCTTCAAGGAGCCGGGCGCTGCTTTCGACGGCGGCCTGTTCACCGCCGGTGATGACCGGGATGATGGCGCTCACCGGTGTGTCCGGCAGCTTCAGTTTTTCCGCGAAAAGCGTGAGGAGACTGCGGAGCGCGGAGCGGCGTGATTCACCGCAGTCACCCGGAAGGAGGTGACGGATGACATGGCACGCGGCGGCGGCGACGGCGGGCGGCGGAGCAGTGGAATAGATAAAACTGCGCGCGCGGTTGATGAGGAGGTCAATGAGTTCACGCGATCCGCAGACATAGCCGCCGTGAAGTCCCGCCGCTTTACTCAGCGTGCCCATGTGAATGTCCACCCGCGGCGCAAGGCCGGTTGCTTCCGCGAGTCCGCGGCCGCCGGTCCCGGTGATCCCAAAGGCGTGCGCTTCGTCGAGCATGAGCAGCGCCCCGTATTCGTCCTTGAGCGGAACGATCGCTTCCAGGTCTGCAAGATCACCGTCCATACTGAAGATACTCTCGGTCACAACGATGATGCGGGCGTCAGGTCCCGTGGTGTTGCGGGCCCATTGCAGGAGGTGGGCGAGCCGTTCCATGTTGTTGTGAGGGAAAACGCGCAGCGTGGCACCGCTGAGCCGCGCCCCGTCGATGAGACTCGCGTGGCAGAGCTTATCGAGGATCACGGCATCGCCGCGCTGAAGCAGCGCCCCAAGCGTGCCGGTGGCCGCGGCATAGCCGGTGGCGAAAGTGAGCGCGGCTTCCGTGCCTTTGAAGGAGGCGAGCACTTCTTCGAGTTCCGCGTGCGGCCGTTGCGTGCCGCAGACAAGTCGTGAGGCCCCGGAGCCTGCGCCCCATTTCTCAACACCGCGGATGAGGGCTTCCTTCACCTCCGGCGATGACGCGAGCCCCAGATAATCGTTGGACGAAAAGTTGCAGAACTCACGGATACCGGCCTTCACGCGCGGCTGTTGAGGACCCTCCAGGGTGCGCAGCGAGCGGAAAAGGGAAGCGCCCCGCAGGGCGTCGAGTTCGTCGGCGAAAGGGCGCATGATGGAAAGAAAACAGGCGGCGTGAGCACCACGCCGCCTGTCGCGGGAATTGTTGTCGCGGGATCGCTCCGGCTATTTGTTGTCTCCAGGGGCGGCGGGCGGGGCGGCGGCGGGCTTTGGAGGATCGACCGGCTTTGGAGCGGGGGCGGGTTGGCCGCCTTCCTTTGGTGGAATTTCCACGGTGATCGGTGGGGTCACGGCGGTGACCGGTGGCCTCGCTGGCTGCGTCACGGAGGCGGCCGGTTTGGGCGCCGGCTCGGCGGCGACCAGTTCCACCTCATACACCAGCACCGCGTTTCCTTTAATGGCGGGCATCCGGCCGTTTTCGCCATAACCGAGCGACGGCGGCAACCAGAACCTCGCTTTGCCGCCGGTCTTGATGAGCGCCAGGCCCTCCTGAACGCCCTTCGGCAGAGCCCGGACAGGCTTGCGGGCCGGGCCGGCCGGCGGGCTCTTCTCTAACTCTTTCCCGTCCAGCAGGGTGGCCGTATAAGTGAGGGTAACGATGTCTCCCTCCGTGACGGATTTGCCTTCGCCTTCCTTTTCGATTTTATACTGCAGGCCGCTGGGCGTTTGTTTCACGCCGTCGGCTTTGGCGTTGCCGGCGAGGAATTCGTTGGAGACGGCGAGGGTCTTTTCAGATTCGACCTTCTTCTTCTGTTCCATGCGGCCGGTGAGCTCCGACTGAATGCGCTGCATCACCATTTGCTGCTGCTGAGGGTTGAGCTTCGGCGGCTGACCGGTGAGGGCTTCGCGCACCGCCTGGAGGAGAACCTCGATGTCCACATCCACTTCAGCGCGGCGAATCTGCACGCCGAGGTGGGCACCGATGGCGTAGTCCGGGGATTTTCCGCCGCTGAGCACATCCTTAAGACCAGTCGCTAATTCTTCAACGTTTGGTACGGGGATGCCGCCGGCGGCGGCGGCGCTCTTTTCCCGCGTCGCGAAAAACGAGCCCAGCGCGTAACTCTGACGTTCCTTCTCGGACGTGAAGCCGTCGGGCAGGTCGGCCGGCGGGGCATCCGGCGGCGGGAGCAGGCCCGGTGAGCCGGGAGCCGGCGGTGCGGGGGGAGCCCCCGGTGGCGGCGAAGCCGGAGGCGCGGCGGGTGGCGGCGTCTCCTGCGCGCAGAGCGTCAGCGCGGCGAGGCCCGCGGTGAGGGTGAGAGTGGTGAGGGATAATTTCATGGGGTGTGGGTGGGTGGGTGGGTGGGGACAGATTCCGGACCGGTTGCGGGCGGCGAGAGTAAATGACGGCCCCCGCGGCGTCAACTTTCCTCCCCGGCATTTCTGCTGGCGCGCCCGGGGCTTCTCCCATAACGTCCCCCGCGTGCTCACACCCCTCGAAACTACTCCCACTCGCCGGCTGCTTTCCGAGGTCCTCCATCCCCGGCTCTCACTTTTCGACGATTCCGGTACCAGGGAGCGTCAGGCGGCGCTCTCAGGGCGCATCGCGGAATATGCCATCATCACGCTCGTCGTGATGGTGCTTGCCGGAATGGAGATCGCCCGCTGGAGATTTCAAACCCAACCGCAGCCGGTGCTCTTCAGTTTTGTCGCGGTGTGCCTGGCAGGATATGCCGCGCTGCGCATCTTCTTCATCTGGCGTCAGATTTCTGTGCTCCGGCGCGAGCAGCAGGCGCGACAAAACCTCCGGAATGCCATCGAAGAAATCTGCGGCCGCGGCTGGCTGCTTTTTGATGGAATCGTGGACAGGCGGGGACACCTGCTCGGTTCGGTGCTCGCCGGACCAGGCGGACTGGTCACTCTCATTCCGCGCTTTATCGCGCGCGGCGGCAATCTTAGGGAAACGATCGTGCGCGGCGAAGGCGATGCGCTGCTCATCGGCGGGCACAAGATCCTCGCGGACCCGGTCGGTCAGGCCCGCAGCGCCGCGCGTGCGCTCTACGAGGGGCTCGCCGCGGCCGGCATGGAAACGGTACCGGTGCAGGCGGCCGTGGTGTTTCCGGGCTGGAGCATCAAGCCGGGCCCTGAAGACGCAGAAGAGGAAGTGTGGATCCTGTCCGACCGCGATCTCCTGTCGCGTATCATGGACGAGCCCACGGTGCTGGAGGCCAAAGACCTCATCGGCGTCAGCCTCTACCTTGAAGGGTTGACGGGGACTTAGCGCAGGGATACCGGCGAATGCGCCGCGGGGCGCAGCGAGGGACACCCATGCAGCGGGAGTGAAGCGGAGACCGCCCGCGTTCCCCTTTGCATTTCCCGGCTCCGCCTTTTCAGTCGCGCCCATGAGAGCTGTCCTCGCCTTCCTCTTTTCTACACTCCTTTTCTCCCAGCCCGCCCATGGCGGCGGCAAATCCGCCGCGGCTTATATTGGCATCCATGTGGAGGGTGACCAGACCGACGGCCCGAAAATGGTGCGGCCCAACGTGATCAACGGGAAGGAATACTTCTTTCGCATTTCTCCGGAAGTGGTGACGCGGCACTTCGAGGCGTTTCATGCCTTCGTCGCCGAGGACGGAGCCTCCTACGGGGTGGCGCTTCGATTGAACGATGAGGGCCGGCGGGCCATGCAGATCATGGTTAGTCTCAATCAAAGCCGGCTCGCCCGCACGATCGTCAACGGGCGGGCGATCGACATCATCCGTGTGGACCGTGCCCGCGAGGATGGATACTTCATCGTCTGGGGAGGACTCGGGCCGGAGGATATCAAACTGTTCAGCAAGAAGCTGACAAGGCTCGACAGCGGTGTGCCCGGAGAAGACGAGAAGCCGAAGAAGAAAAAGAAATCCGCCTGAGAGGCTGCTCCGCATTCCCCTCCTGCATGACGGCTTCACGCTCCGCATTGCTCCTTGCCCTCTGTGCGCTGCCGGCGGGCTGCGGCAGGGATGCCCCCCTGACCGCCGCTCCCCCGGCTGCTCCGGAATTGATAGAAGCGCCGCTGCCTCCACCCGCACCGCCGGTGCTTCAGGCGGACGCGCCCAACTCCCTGGTGGAATCGAGGGTCCCTTTGCGCAGTCCCCGCCGGACCGGACCGGTCTTCCAGTTGCCGACGAAGAACGATGCGCTGTTCCGGGACGACCCCGGAGCCTTCTACATGTTCGTGGACCGCTACAGCCCCGGCGGGAAGGTATCGCAGGTTTGGCAGGGCGGGGCATACGGTTATGTGAGGAATCCGCGCAACACCGCGAATGGCGAAGTCTTCACAAGGTTCCATGAAGGCATCGACATTGGCCCGGTGGAGCGCGATGCCGCAGGCGAGCCGCTCGACACGATTCACGCCATCGCTGACGGCACGGTCGTCTTTGTCTCGGCAAACGCCGCGAGCAATTACGGCAATTACCTCGTCATCGAGCACCCCTGCGGCGAGGACTGCGGGAGTTTCTACAGTCTTTATGCGCACCTCCGCCGCATGGACGTCACCGCCGGCACCGCCGTGAAACGCGGCACCCCCGTCGCGCTCATGGGCCACACCGGCGACGGGATTGACCGCCGCCGCTCGCACGTTCATCTGGAACTTTGTCTTCTGCTCAGTGACCGATTCAACGACTATTACGGGAAGCACTACAAGCTGGGAAATCCCAACGGCAACTGGCACGGCCACAACCTCATCGGCCTCGATGTCGCTGCCTTTCTGACAGCCGCACGCGCCGATCCGGGCCTGACACCCGCCGATTTCCTCAAATCCTCGGCCCCTTATTATAAAGTGCGCATCCCTAACAAGACCGGCCGGGAGCTGGAGATAGCCCGGCGTTACCCCTTCCTTCGCCGGCCTGGCGAATCCGCTTCTTCATGGGAGGTCAGCTATAACTCCGCCGGCGTCCCGCTTGCGATTGTGCCGGACGGGGAGCCCTGCGCCGTGCCCGCCGTCGTGTGGGTGAAGCCGTCGCCCGGCTATCATTCGTGGAACACCCGCAATCACCTCGGCGGCAGTGGATCTGTGGCGACGCTTGCGCCGGAGGGCGCGCGCTATCAGCAACTCGTAACCGGAGATTTTTGAGCATTATTCTATGGAAGCAACCCTGCCCCCCGCTGCGCCCTTCACCGTCTCGCGACCGGTGCTCTACGCCATCTTCTTTCTCAGCGGCGTCTCGGCGCTGATCTATCAGCTCGTTTGGCAGCGGGCGCTGCTCACCATTTTCGGGAGCAACGTGGAGAGCGCCGCCATCGTCGTGAGTTCGTTTATGGTCGGACTGGGAATCGGCAGTCTGGCCGGCGGGTGGGTGTCGGAGAATGCGCGCATTCCGCTGCTGCTCGCATTCAGTGTGGCGGAGTTTGCCATTGGCGCGTGCGGCATGGTGTCGCTGGATGTCTTCCACGCGGCGGGACGCGCCGTGAGTGGCGGCAGCATCTGGCAGACGGGCTTCGTCTGTTTTGCCCTGCTGCTGGTGCCAACGCTGTTCATGGGGAGCACCCTGCCGCTCCTGGTGACGCATCATGTTCGCAGCATGAAGAATGTGGGACGGAGCGTTAGCTGGCTGTATTTTGTGAATACCCTCGGCGCGGCCGCGGGCGGTGTCGTGGCGGCGCTGGTGTGTCTGACGTTTTTCGGCATGAAGCAGACGGTTTTGATCGCGGCGGCACTCAACGGACTTGCCGCTCTCCTGATGCTCCTGAACTGGATGAAGGAAAGGAGGGCCGCATGAGTTATCGCGCCGCCGCACTCCTCGTCGCCCTCACGGGGTTCATCGCGCTGAGTCTGGAACTGATCTGGATCCGGCTGTATTATTTTCTCTCCGCGACCCGGGCCTATGCGTTCGCTGGAATGCTCTGCAGTTACCTGCTGGGCCTTGCGCTGGGCTCGTTGTGGAGCATCCGTGCACAGAGAAAGTTTGAAAACGGCACGCCGGCAGAGCAGAGCGGGAGTGTCGCGCGGCTTGTGCTGTGGGCCAACGTCGCCGGCTTCCTCGTCGCGCCGGCAGTGTCATGGATTGCGGCCCTGCGCACTTCGTTCGAACCCGGCACTCATGCGTGGTACTGGTCGTATCCGCTGGTCGGCATCGCCGCCGCATGGCTGGGCACGCTGCTGCCGCTGATCTGTCACTTTGCGGTGCCGCCCGATGCGAAGGTCGGCTCGCGGCTTTCCAAACTCTACCTCGCCAATATCGTCGGCAGCGGAGCGGGCAGTCTGCTCACGGGATTCGTCCTGATGGAATACGTCCCGCTGCGCTGGATTTCGTTTCTCCTGCTGGTGATGGCCGTCGTGATTTACGTGGTGCTGAGCGGGCGCAGCCGACAGTCGCTCATGCGCGGCGCGATCGTGCTCGCCGCGGGTGCCGCACTCACTCCGGCGCTCTACTGGCAATTCTGGGAACGCATGCAGGAAGACCACCCGTGGGGCCGCGGGAATGACTTTGTCCAGATTGTGGAGAGCCGGAGCGGAGTCATTACCATAGACAGGGACAACCGCATTTTCGGCGGGGGCAGTTACGATGGCGTTGTGGATACCTCTCCGGTGCGGAATGCCTGGCTGGCGCGCGCCTACGCGCTTTCCGCGATGCATCCGAATCCGGAGGAGGTGCTCGTCATCGGCCTCAGTGGCGGGGCGTGGGCGCAGATCACTGCGGCGAATCCGCAGGTGAAGCGGGTGACCTGCGTGGAGATCAACCACAGTTACAAGGAGGTCATTGCCGCACATCCCGCCGTCTCCAGTCTGCTGACAAACCCCAAAGTGGAGATCATCATTGATGACGGCCGGCGCTGGCTGGAGCGGAATCCGGACCGGAAGTTTGACGCCATACTGATGAACACCACCCAGCACTATCGCGAGTACGCGAGCAATTTGCTCAGCCGCGAATACCTGCAACTCGCCGCGAAGCACCTGAAGCCCGGCGGTGTGTTTCAGTATAATGCCACCGGGTCGCTCCGCGTACATCAGACGGCTCTGGAGGTGTTCGATCACGTCATGCTTCTGCTGAACAACATCGTCATCTGGAACGGCGAGCCGCAGTGGGATACCGACCGCTGGAAGAGCGTGCTGGAGAATTACCGCATTGATGGCCAACCGGTCTTTGATCCCGTCAATCCCGACGATCAGCGAAGGCTTCAGCGCATGCTGACCCTCGGCAGGACGCCCGGACGCGAGCCCGCGGAACTGATCACGGATCCGGTCTTCTCGGCGCTTTACGAAAACGCCGCCGACCTCGGCGATTATCGTCTGCGCAACCGTGCTCAGCTTGAAGGACCCTGTAAAGCTGCAGGAGTGGACGCCATCACCGACGACAACCTCGGGCACGAGTACCGCTGGTGGCAGTGATCGCAAAACGCGCGAATGCTCTTTTCCATTCGCTGTTTGCACCGTGTGGCAAACAGGCGCCTCAATTCCTCTTCGACCATTTCCGGGGCTTGCACATCGCCATGACAGAGGCACCATTGCCGCCCGTTTTCCCGTTCCCATCATGTATCACCAATTCCTCCTGGTTCCCGCCGCCGTCTTTGTCTTCGCTGCCGCCGCCCGCGCTGCCGACCCGAAGCCTGGCACCGACGAATATTTTACGCAATTCATCCGGCCGATTATGGAGTCGTCCTGCACGCATTGTCACGGGGCTGATGAGCAGAAGGGTGAACTGCGACTCGACTCTCTGGAGGCGGCGCTCAAAGGCGGTGAAAACAAGACCGCCCTCGTTCCGGGAAAACCTGAGGAGAGCCCGCTCTACACGAGCACGGTGCTGGCACCCAGCCACGATGACATCATGCCGCCGAGCAAGGAACCACCGCTCGTGAAAGAGCAGACGGAACGGCTGAAGGCGTGGATCGCCGCCGGGGCGAAATGGCCCGCCGGCGTGGTGCTCGCGCAGGAGCCGCGGATGCAGTTCGCGCGGGACGTGCAGCCGATCCTCGAGCAAAACTGTGTGTCGTGCCACAAGTCCGACAAGAACGAGGGCGGACTCGACATGACGACGCTGGCGCTCAATCTCAAAGGCGGCGACACCAGCGCCTCCCTCGTCCTTTATAATACTAAAGACAGCCTGCTGACCGCACGGACACAACTGCCGGCGGATGACGATGACCTCATGCCGCCGAAAAAGAAGGGTGGCCCGCTGCGCAAAGAGGAGATTCAAAAGCTGGACCTGTGGGTGAAGCAGGGTGCCCCGTGGCCGGAAGGTGTGGTGCTCGTGCAGAAGGCCAAAACGGAAGACCGCCCGCCGTCACCGGACACGCTCGAACTTGCGAAACAAATCCATGCCTTCATCACCGAAACGAGCAAGGAGACGACCGTCGCCGACATGAAGCCCTACACCGGTAAAATCCCCAAAGCCGGCAAGGAATATCAAATGGTGGTGATCCCCGGCGGTGAGTTCACGATGGGCAGTCCCGCCACGGAGAAGCTCCGCAAGGACGACGAAGGCCCGCAGGTGAAGACGAAGATCGATCCGTTCTGGATGGGCGCTTACGAAGTGCCATGGGATCTCTACATGGCCTTCATGCTCACGCCGGATGCCCGTTACAAAGACGGTGCCAAGAAGAATCCCAAACCCGAAGACGGCATCGTGGACGCCGTGAGCAGCCCCACGGCACCATACACGGATATGACTTTCGGCATGGGGCAGGACGGCTTCCCTGCCATTTCCATGACCGAACACGCGGCCAGCAAGTTCTGTCAGTGGCTCAGCGCCCAGACCGGTCATTTCTATCGCCTGCCCACCGAGGCCGAGTGGGAATACGCCGCGCGCGCCGGGACCACGACCGCCTACTTCTGGGGCGACGACGAAGCGCCGATGGGCGACTACGCGTGGTTTGTGGACAACAGCGACGGCAAGAGCCAGCCGATCGGCAAGAAGAAGCCCAGCCCGTGGGGACTCTACGACATCACCGGCAACGTCGCCGAGTGGACGCTGGATCAGTACGATCCGAAATTCTACGCTTCGCCCGGTGCCGGCGCGGCTTCGCCGTTCAATCAGCCGGTGACGCTCTATCCGCGAGTCGTGCGCGGCGGTTCATGGGATGACCTTCCGCAGGATCTCCGCAGCGCCGCCCGCCGGTTCTCGCGTGACACCTGGAAACAGCAGGATCCGCAGCTTCCCAAGAGCATCTGGTATCACACCAACGCCCAGTTTCTCGGCTTCCGTATTGTGCGTCCGCTCGCCGTGCCTCCACCTGACAAAGTGCATCTCTACTGGAATCTCGGCCTCGTGAATCAGCAGAAGTAGTGCGAGGCATCCGGAGGTTGAACAGGAGGACACAGAGATAACAGAGGCTTGGCCGGTTGGAGGTGGTTGGTGTGCGGCACTTCCCCCGAAGACGGGCTTCAAATTCTTTCTCTGTTTCCTCTGTTATCTCCTGTTAATTCATTGACCTTATCGAAATGAACTCCCCGCAACTCTCCCGCCGCCGTTTGCTTCAGACTGCCGGCGGCGGCTTTGGCTGGCTGGCGCTGAGTGCGATGCTGCAGCGCGCCGGTGCTGCCGCTTCCGCCAATCCCCTCGCCGCGCACCCGCCACACTCCGCGCCGCGGGCGAAGTCCGTGATCTGGCTCTTCATGAACGGCGGGCCCAGTCACGTGGACACCTGGGACTACAAGCCGGAACTGATCAAGCGCGACGGCCAGCCGCTGGCGGGATTCGACGCCAAGACCGGCTTCTTCCCCGACGCCGTCGGCCCGCTCATGAAGTCACCGTTCGCGTGGCAACAGCACGGCCAGAGCGGCACGTGGGTCAGCAGTTTGTTTCCGAAACTCGCGCAGCACACGGATCGCATGGCGTTCATCCACTCGTGCCACACGGATTCCAACAATCACAGTCCGGCGCTGTTCATGATGAACACCGGGGCCACGCGCATGGGTTATCCCAGCGTGGGATCGTGGGTCACCTATGGCCTCGGCTGCACCAGCAGCAACCTGCCGTCGTTCGTCGTCATGTCCGATCCCAAGGACCGCGGACTTCCCAAGGGCAATGCCAGCAACTGGAACGCCGGCTTTCTCCCCAGCGTCTATCAGGGCACCTGGCTCAAGCCCAAGGGCGAGCCCATCGCCAACCTCAAGCGCCCGGATGGACTGACCGATGCCGCGCAGCGCGCGCAACTCGATCTTATGGCCTCGCTCAACCGCCACGGTCTTCCAGGTTCACCGCTCGAATCCGAACTCACTGCGCGCATCGAAAGTTTTGAGCTGGCCTATCGGATGCAGACGGCCGCGCCCGAAGCCTTCGATGTCACGAACGAACCGGAGCACATCCGCAAACTGTATGGACTCGATCAGCCGCACTGCTCCCACATGGCCGCGCAATGCCTGACAGCAAGGCGCATGATCGAACGCGGTGTGCGATTCGTGCAGATTTTCTCCGGCGGCATGGATAACCAGCTGAGCTGGGACTGCCATAACGACCTCATGGGCAATCACACCGGATTTGCCGGCGAAGTGGACCAGCCGTTCAGTGCGCTCCTCACCGACCTCGCGCAGCGCGGACTGCTCGACGACACCCTCGTCATCTGCGCCGGCGAATTCGGCCGCCTCCCCATCTCCCAAAAAGGCGACAAGCCGGGTCGCGATCACAACCCGCACGCGTTCACTGCATGGCTGGCCGGCGGCGGCATCCGCGGCGGTACGCACTACGGGCAGACTGATGAAATCGGCCACAAGGCTCTCGTGGACAAAGTCAGTGTCCGCGATTTTCACGCCACCATTCTCCACGCAGTCGGTCTCGATCACGAGCGCCTCGTCTTCCCCTTCCAGGGGCTCGACCAGCGTCTCACCGGCGTCGAACACGCACGGGTGGTGCAGGAGATCTTCGCGTGACCGGGACTGGGAGTGGCGGTTTCATATGAGGGGGATGCGCGCAGGGGCGGGGACGGCGACTACTTTGCTGACGACTGGCCTGTGATTGGGGGGCACGAAAAAGGCCGGACCTTGCGGGCCCGGCCTTTTGGTGAATGGGAGGGCAAACCCGGGCAGGCGGGAAGCCATGCCCGCGCCACGGTTATTTATAGCTGGCCTGAGCGCCCTTGATGTCGCGCTTTTTGATCCACGGCATCATGCTCCGGAGTTTGGCACCGGTCTTTTCGATGGGGTGCTTTTCGCCGTCGGCGAGGAGCTTCTTATACTTCGGATAGCCGCTCTTATACTCAGCGACCCACTCTTTGGCGAACTTGCCGCTCTGAATGTCCTTGAGGGCGGCTTTCATGCGCTTCTTCACGCCGGCATCAATGATCTTCGGACCGACGAGGACATCGCCCCACTTGGCGGTTTCGCTGATGGAGAAGCGCATGCCGGCGATCCCGGCTTCGTTCATGAGGTCCACGATGAGTTTCAATTCATGAAGGCACTCGAAGTAGGCCATCTCAGGGGAGTAGCCGGCTTCGGTGAGGACTTCGAAGCCTGCCTGGACGAGGGCGCAGGTGCCACCGCAGAGGACGGTCTGCTCGCCGAAGAGGTCGGTTTCGGTCTCTTCTTTGAAGGAGGTTTCGAGGACGCCGGCGCGGGTGCCGCCGATGCCCTTGGCCCACGCGAGGGCGATCTTCTTCGCCTTCTTGCTGGGGTTTTGATAGATGGCGATGAGGGCGGGCACGCCTTTGCCCTCAGTGAACTGGCGGCGGACGATATGGCCAGGGCCTTTCGGAGCGACGAGAATGACGTCAATGTCCGTGGGGGGCACGATGGTCTTGAAGTGGACGGCGAAGCCGTGGCTGAAGAGGAGGGTCTTGCCCTTCACGAGGTGGGGCTTGATGTCGGCCTCATAGACTGCGGGGATTTTGGTGTCCGGGACGGCGACGAAGATGACATCAGCTTTCTTCACAGCCTCGGCGGTGTCGAACACTTCAAAGCCCTGCTCTTTGGCGACGGGGATGGACTTGCTGCCTTTGTAGAGGCCAATGATGACTTTGACGCCGCTCTCTTTGAGGTTGAGCGCGTGGGCGTGGCCCTGGGAGCCGAAGCCGATGACGGCACAGGTTTTGCCTTTAAGGGCGGAGAGGTCGGCGTCTTTGTCCGTGTAGATTTTGGCGGGCATGTTGGTTTTCTTGGTAGGTGGGATGAGAATAAGTAATCCGTGATCAGTGATCAGTAATCGGTGGAGGCGGGGCCTTGCCACTCGGCGGCTTCCTCCTGAACGTTCTTCACGCGGGGAAGGGCGATGCGTCCGGTGCGGGTCAGCTCGAGGATGCCGAAGCTGTCCATGAGGGTGATGAACTTGTCAATCTTGCCGCAGTCGCCGGTGATCTCGATGGTGACGGCGCGGCGGGCGACATCAATGATCTTCGCGCGGAAGATCTGGCAGAGTTCGATGACTTCCGCGCGGCTGGCGCGGTCCACCTTCACCTGGAGGAGGACGAGTTCGCGGTCCACGTAGTCCCCTTCGCGGAAGTCGAGCACCTGGAAAACATCAACCAGCTTGTCGAGTTGCTTGATGATTTGATTGAGCACGAGTTCCTTCTCGCGGACGACGATGGTCATGCGGCTGACCTTCGGATCATGGCTGGGGCCGACATTCAGGGTGTGAATGTTATAGCCGCGGCCACTGAACATGCCGGCCACGCGGGCCAGCACGCCGAATTTATTTTCAACGAGAACGGAGATGGTATGCAGAGTCATGAGCAGCGGGTGCAGTCCCGAAGTGCCGGGAAAAGGAGCGCGAGACTCCGCGCACTCCCCCGGGTGGTCAATTGGAGAATGCAGAATGCAGCGCACCCCCGGGCGGAGGCATTTTCTCCGGCTCTGCATATTTCATTTTTTCATTTTTCATTCTGCCTTTCCCTCTGCCTGTGCAGGGCCGGGCGGACGGCCGCGGCCATATCATGGGGATGCGGCAGGAGTTCCGGGCCGAGGAAGGCGGAGAGCTTTTCGATCCACGGGGCCGGATCGGCGACAAGGCACGGGTAGTCCACGATGAGGACGTCGAAGGCGCGCGGATGGCCGCGGAGGTGGGAAAGAGTCTCGTCGCGGTGGCGCTGGAGGGCGGCTTCGATTTCGGCGAGGGTGCCGGTCATGCCGGAGGTGCCGCGGCGTTCGATCATGCGCTGCTGGCTGCGGGCGATCTCGGCGACGGGGCGGGCCATGAAGACAATTCGGTAGCGGTGCTGCGCGGGCAGACGTGTCAGGTGGGCGGTGACGCATTTAATGGCGAGCCGGTCGAGGCCTTCCTCGTCGAAGAGTTGCGGCTCGGCGGCGATGCGCTTGATGGCTTCCCATTCAAGATAGCCTTCGGGGTTGTCGTCGTCGGCGGCCCGCTCGCCGTCAGTGCGCGGAGGAAGTCCGCCGGCCGCGAGCATTTGCATCATGAGCGAGGTTCCGGACCGCGGCAGGCCGGAGACAAGCGTGAAGACTTTTCCTGACAAGGCAGGCGTCTGCACCGTTCCGGCGGGCGGGCGGGCGGCGTTGACCATGGCACGGCGCTCAGCCGGCGGAGGCAGCAGCGGAAAGGCCCGGGGCTCGCGGGCCCGGACGCGGCGGGCTTCGCCCTGCACCGCGGCTTCACGGCTGAGCAGGCGGGCGCGCATCCGGCAGGCGTCCTGGACGAAGGTGGCACCGCCTTCTCCTTCACCGTTAGGCAACACGGCGAGCAGGCGCCACGGATCGGGCTGCTGCGGCAGCATGACGGTGGCGCGCTCAAGGGCGATGCGGGCTTCCGGATAGCGCCGGAGCCTTGCAAGTGCGAGGCCGATGATAAAATGGGCGCGTCCGATTTGCCAAATACGCTCGACGGCGGCGAGGCCGGCGGCGAGCGCGGCTTCGTCCTCGTGGCGGCGCAGGTGAATGGCAGCGAGCGTTTCCCACGCGGCAGCGCCGGTGTCATCAAGTGCGATGGCACGGCGGGCGGCATGCTCCGCGGCGTCCAGCTTGCCGATGTCCATGCAGAGATCAGCGAGTTCGATATAGGCGCCGGAGAGCATGGGAAAACTGCGGGCGGCCCGCGTGGCGCAGAACCAGGCACCGTCACGGTCGCCGAGTCCAAGACTGGCGCGGGCCAGAATGAGCAGCACAGCGGGCAGCGGCATTTCGGGATCGCTCTCCGGATACGCAGCGCCGAGCAGGTCCATGCTCTGGCGGTGGAATCCCGCACGTGTCAGGGCGTGGGCGAGCTGGTGAATGATGCGCGTTTCCCAGGGGCGCTTTGCCAGCAGATCCTCAAGCAGCGGCACGGCGAGACCGGGGCGGTTATTCGAGAGGTGAACCTGGGCGAGATTGTAGGCGGCTTCGCAGGCGGCGGAGGCGGCGGCTTTCTCTTTGTCGTCGCCGGTGTCTTCCACATAGCCGAGCGCCGCGAGCTGCCGGGTGATGTCCGCGGTTTCGGCGTCACCGGCGAGGTAGCGGGTGCCCGGCGGGTGACGCCCGTCATTCCCCGGCACGTCGTCCCACGACGGAATGCGCGCCGGCAGACTGGAAAGACTGACCCCGGTGAGGGCATCGAGAAGCGGCTTGCCTGACATATCCGCGCCGCAGGGCAGACCACAAAGCGTCAGGAGCGTCGGCGTAATATCAAGCAGCGTGGCACCATAGACGCGCTTCCCTTCAGCAATACCTGGTCCCGCCATCACCAGCACGCCCATCTCACGGTGCCACAGCGTGGGGCCGGCGGGATCGTTGGGATCGGCGAGGGGACGGTTCGATCCGGACAGAAAACCGTGATCGGAGCAGAGCACGATGGTCGTTTCCGGCCCGGCGAGCTGGAGCAGACGCTCCAGCATCATGTCGTGAAAGCGATAGGCGCCGCGGACGACGTCTTGATAGATCGCAAACTCGTGCTCCGGCACATGCGCGAGCCGCGGCGGGTGAAACGGCATAAAGCCGTGGCAGAAATGATCCACTCCGTCAAAATACACCGCCATAAAATCCCACGGCTCATGCTCCATGATTTCCGTCGCCAGCGACTGAATCGTGACGGTGGAGCTAAGCACGCCGGCGAAGTTTTGGAGACGGCGGTCCTTATCCTGATTGATCTCTGCGGCGCGCGGGATGAACGGGAGGATGTGCTCCTGCGTGACCTCCTGCGGCATCATGCGCCGCGGAGCCATGCGCGCCGCGGCCTCCGCGGGATGCACCGATCCGGCGGGCACCCGCCACTCGCCGGTAGCGGCATTGCGGCGGGTGCCGGAAAATACATTGGAAACAACCACGCCATTGAGCGGCTCGGCCGGATGACTCGCCCACCAGCCGACCGTACTGCAGCGCCAGCCCTCTTGTTGAAGGATATTCCAAATGGCTTTTCCCTGCCGTGAAAGGCACGACCACGGACGCGCCCCGCCGTTCTCCGGATTCGGTTCCACAAAACCATGCACCCCGTGGCGGTCAGCCGTCTTACCCGTCGCGATCGTGGTCCACAGCATCGGCGAGATCATTGGCATGAGACTCGCAAGATTTCCCCTCACGCCGCGGGCGATGAGCCCCTGCAGCGTGGGCATGAGCCCTTCTTCCAGCAGCGGATCAATATGCTGCCAGTCCGCGGCA
Organism: Verrucomicrobiota bacterium; assembly: GCA_031414455.1. GTDB lineage: Bacteria > Verrucomicrobiota > Verrucomicrobiia > Verrucomicrobiales > V1-33 > V1-33. The sequence goes on along the minus strand of JANNVM010000021.1, from coordinate 9,473 downwards.
TCCCAGCCTATCAATAGGATGCGGCGGCATGGAGAGGCGGGAACGGACATGGAGGCAAACGGGAGGCCCGGGCGCGCGATGAGAGCGACTTCCGGCCCGCTGGCAAAGCAAAACCTCGCCGGGCCGGATATTCCCTTCCCGGGTGCCGCGCGGGTGAAACAGATGAACAAAATTACGGGAAGAAAATATTGCGTCCCCGCGGGGAATGTCTTAAACCCGGCCCGTTCCCCGTCACAAAACCGGCGCCCCCCCGGTCCAAGCAAACCCATTCACCAGAACCACACTGACATGTCCAGGACCGAAACCACATCACTCTCCCCGGCCCTCAACTCCAGGGTAGCCGGCTATTCGCTCGGAGCCGTCGTGGGTGCCCTGAGCGTGGCTTCTTCGAATGCGGCGGTCATCTATGTGAACGCGGGAAATCAAATCCTCGCCGACACGACCCCGGGCAACGGGAATTCGCAGTTTTACCCGGTCGATCTCAATGGAGACAGCGTGGTGGACTTCCGTCTGAGCACCCGCATTGAAGCCGGCGTCAATCCCGCGAGTCTGGCTAGTGTCGTCGCCAGCACCGTGGCCGGCAGTTCGGTGGGAGTTCTGGGGGCACGCGTTGGAAATTTCGATTACGCCACCCGTCTTTCCGCGGGCAATGTCATTGACGGCTCCGCGGGGTTTCTCACGATCACGCGAGCAGCTGGAAATGTCGCCAGCATGGCCTACGGGCCAGGCTACGCCGGCAGCGAGTGGGCTTTTGCGGGGGCCAACAGCGGTTATCTCGGCATTCGCTTCAATGTCGGTGCAGCGCAGCACTATGCATGGGTGCGGGTGACGGTTGCTCTCGATACGGATGCCCAGCCGCGGGCCTTCACCCTTCACGAATGGGCCTACGAGTCCACCCCCGGTGCGGGCATCACCGCCGGAGACGGTGCCGTCCCCGAGCCGACCAGCCTCGGACTGCTCGCACTCGGCAGCATAGGTCTCGCCGCCCACCGCCGCCGCCGCACGGCCGCCGCGAATTGATCCGGCGGAGAGCCTCTAATAATTCAGGCAGGACCGGACCTCGCGGCCCTGCCTCCTTTATTGTGACGGGCATTGAACAGCCACGCGGCACACCCGCGGAACCGCAAAACCATTTGCGCCTTGACGCCCCCGCCTTCCCCTGGATAGATGCCCCTCCGGCCCGGCTCTCTTGCCGGGCTTTCCCGTTTATAACGCGCATATATGGATTGGCTGACGATTCTCTGGCTCTGCTGCTACATACCGGTCGTAATTGGCCTCTCGCTCTTCGGTCTGCACCGCTGGTGCATGGTGTACCTCTTCTGGAAGTATTGGAAACAGCCACCCCATCCCAAAGGCCGCCTCGAAAAACTGCCGCTCGTCACCGTCCAGTTGCCGATTTTCAATGAACTTCTCGTCGTCCGCCGCCTCGTGGACGCCGTCGCCAAACTGGATTACCCGAAGGAACTGCTCCAAATCCAGATCCTGGATGACTCCATTGATGAGACCCGTGCCATCTGTCAGGAAGAACTCGAAAAACTTCTCCGCGACGGATTCGACGCGGAACTCATCCACCGCGTGGACCGCACCGGCTTCAAAGCCGGTGCCCTGGAAAATGGCATGGCCACCGCAAAGGGAGACTTCATCTTCATCCTCGACGCCGACTTCCTTCCCCCGCCCCGCGTCCTCCACGAGATGGTCCACTATTTCACCGACGAGAAAATCGGCCTCGTCCAGACCCGCTGGGGGCATATCAACCGCGACTACTCCCTGCTGACGAAAATCCAGGCCATGTTCCTCGACGGCCACCTTGTCGTCGAACAGGTCGCCCGCAGCCGCAGTGGACGATTCTTTAACTTCAACGGCACCGGCGGCGTCTGGCGCAAGCAGACGATCGTGGACGCTGGCGGCTGGCAGCACGACACTCTCACGGAAGACCTCGACCTTAGCTACCGCGCCCAGATGAAGGGCTGGAAATTCATCTTCCTCAACGACGTGGTCACCCCGGCAGAGTTGCCCGTGGATATGAACGGATTTAAGACCCAGCAACACCGCTGGACCAAAGGCTCCATCCAGACCTGCCGCAAACTCCTCGGCCCCATTTGGCGCAGCGATCAGCCGCTCTTCATCAAACTCGAAGCCACGGCCCACCTCACCTCCAACTTCGCCTACCTCCTCCTCATCTTCCTCTGCTTCCTCATCTGGCCCGGTGCCGGAGCCGGATTCAACCCGTGGGGCCTCCGCTGGCTCTTCATGGACATCCCCGTCTTTGCCCTCACCTCCCTGTCCGTCGGCTGCTTCTACCTCTCCAGCCAGATGGGTGCCTACCCCAAGTCATGGTGGAAACGCGCCATCTTCCTCCCCGGTGCCCTCGCCCTCGGCATTGGCATGGCCATCAACAGCGGCCGCGCCGTCTTTGAAGCCCTCCTTGGCATGGATTCTCCTTTCATCCGTACGCCAAAATACGGTATCGAGAAAAAGGGCCAGGACTACAAAAAGACCAAGTACAAATCCCTCAAATCCATCGGCCTCGGCCTCGAAATCTGCCTCGCAATCTACTTCACAATTATTAGTATTTTAGGTATTTTAGAAAATAACTGGCTTTCTGTACCTTTTTACTTATTATTCATGGGTGGCTTCTGGTATGTTGTCGCGGGCTCCCTTCCTCAATTGTTCCCTGCACGTATCACCGACGACCCCGGAGAAGCCCCCGCCGCCTGACCCCACACGAACTGACCCATCGTATGCACCAACCAACCCGCTCCCGACTCTGCTCCCTTGCTGCCAGACTCCTCGCCTGTGCTTCCCTGGCTCTCGGCCTCTCCAACTGCACCACCCCCGGGAAGGAACTCCGCGTCAGCGTGCGGGATCAGAAAATGGCCCTCTACGAACAGGGCCAACTCGTCCGCACCTACGGCGTCAGCACCTCCAAATTCGGATGCGGCGACGGACGCAGCACCAACTGCACCCCGCTGGGTAAAATGAAAATTGCAAAAAAAATCGGCGATGGCCTGCCCCCCGGCATGGTGTTCAAGAGCCGCCGGCCCACCGGAGAAATCATTCATCCCGACGCCCCCGGACGCGACCCCATCGTCACTCGCATCCTCTGGCTCGACGGTTCCGAAAGCAAAAACCGCAACGCCTACAGCCGCTACATCTATATTCACGGCACCCCCGAAGAACGCAATATCGGCCATGCAGCCAGCTACGGCTGTATCCGCATGAAGAGCATGGACATCATTGACCTCTATAGCCGGGTCCCTGTCGGTGCGTCCGTTAAGATCGAGCGCGGCGGTCTCCCTGCCGAAGCCCGCGCCCTGCCGGAATACGTCTATACGCCCCCCGTTCGCCTGGCTCCCACCACCGCTACAGACCCCAATGCCCCCGGAGACAAAGCCATCGTAAAATCGTCCAGGGCGCCCGGAGAAAAAGCCGTCGCCAGCGCGTCCCCCAAGCCGAGGGTCAAGTCGAAGCCCAAGGCCAAAGCCCCGCTCAACGGTAAGACGATCGTCAAACGGTAACGCCACCGGCACCACCCGTCCCTCCGTTTAAGGCAACCCACCCGAGTCCCTTTTCCACCCGGCACCCCAGGGCCGGGGGGCGCCACTCCGCGGCGGGGTGCCTCTCAACAAATCCTTGCCGCACGGTATTCCCGTGACACACTCAACCTGTGTCCCGCCGGCTTTCTACTCTTGGCTATTGCGCACGCCGGTTCATGCGGGCGCTGGTGGGGATGTATTATGCGCCGGTGCGGATTACCGGCCGCGAAAAACTGCCGCCGGGACCGGTCCTGTTTGTGGCGAACCATCAGGGCTCGCTGCTCGATCCGGTGCTCGTAGGCTCCGCGGCCAGGCGGAAGGTGCGGTTTCTCGCCAAGGCGACGCTCTTCGATGTGCCGGTGCTCGGTGCGCTGATGCGCGGGCTGGGAATGATCCCGGCCTACCGCGCCCAGGATGATGCCGCGCAGGTTAGGCGGAATCTGGAAATCCTCGACCGCGCCGCGGAGGCGCTCGCAGCAGGGGATTGCGTGGGAATTTTTCCGGAGGGCAAAAGTCACGACCTGCCCCGCGTCGAGGAGATCAAGAGCGGTACCGCGCGCATCGCGGTGAAGGCGGTGGCGCTGGGCGAACGTCCCTTCCTCGTTCCGGTGGGGACGAACTTCGAGCGAAAGGAAGGCTTCCGCACCGCACTGTGGATTCAAATCGGTGAACCGCTGGACCTTGCGGCCTTTGTTAAAGAACATCCGCATGAGAAGCAGGCGCAGCGGGCGGTGTCGGCGGAAATCGAGTCGCGGCTGAAACGCGTCGCCTTGCACCTCGATGATCCGGAGATGCTGCCACTGCTGGATCAGTTGGAACATCTCGCGCCGCGTCCGGGACTGAAGAGCCCCGGCCCGCTGGCGCGGCTCCAGCTTCGCAAGCGCGTGGCTGATGCCATGAATCATTTTTTCGCCACGGATCGCCCGCGCGCGGAGGAAGCGGCGGCAAAAATCCACGCCTATACAAACGAACTGAAAGCCGCCGGCATCCAGCCGGGGTCGCCGGTCATGCGCTTCCGCCGGGTCCGGCTGACCTTGCGGCTCCTGCGTGACTCGCTCTTCCTGTTCGCCGGCATCGTGCCGGCCCTCGCCGGACTGCTCCATCATGCGGTGCCCTTCATCCTGTCGCGGAAACTCGCGGCGCGCTTCAATGACGGACGAACCACCCTCGCCCTCGCACGACTCGGAATCGGACTGCCCCTGATGGTCGCCATGTATGTCGCCGTCTGGTTCGCACTGCGCTCGTATTTCCTGCCGTGGGTGGCGTGGGCATGGACGCTGGCGATGCCGTACTGCGGATTTCTCGCGCTGCAAAAACTCCGCCTGCTCCGCCGCGGCGGCGAAGCGCTCGTGGCCCAGGTGCGGCTTTGCTTTCAGCCGGAGAAACTGCGCGCGCTGCGGGATCATCAGTCGAAAGTGCGCACGCTGGTCGCCGGACTGGCGGACGAATACGCAAAAGTGAAGCCGCGCGAGGCCCCGCTGGAACTTCCGTGGACGTGGCGGCGCATCGGCGGTCTGGCGCTGCGGTGGAGCGCCGTGCTTCTCATCTCCGCGATGCTGTGGACCGGCTATGCACACTGGAAGCGGACGCAGATGGCGATAGCCATGGGCGGCATGGAATTGACGGGCGTGCCGGCGGAAACACTGACGGCGATGCTCGATGCCGACGAGGCCGTGCTGCGCCGCTGGCTGCCTGATATTCCCGCGAAGCTGAACGATGCGAAGCAGCTTGCCGCGGATTTCGCGTCAGGCAAACGGAGCTGGTATATTCAGGAGGACAATGATGCCCTGCGCCGGATGCTGCGGGGATACGTGACGCTGCGCACGGCGCTGGTGCGCATGGTGTGGCGCTATCAAAAGTCTGATCAGGTCGCGGCCAAATCCCTGCGGGCCCGCACCTTCCTCTGTGCCTATACCGCCGGCAGCGCCCTCGCGGCAGCTTCGCTGGGATTTGTGGATGCCTTCAATGACAGCGCGGAGGCTGTGAAAAAACTCAACGAAGCCGAGCCCGCATGGGATATTCCGCCAGGCGTGTTCGACACCGTGCGGCGCAGCCTGTGCTCCGCCACGAACCGCCGCGCGCTGGAACTGGCGGCGGACACCTACGACGATATTACGTTCAGTGATTTCAGCCTGACGAACGGCGGCGCCGTCTTCCACGACTCCATCCGGGAATGCCGCGGGCGCCTCGCCCTCGCCGACAGCCGGCTCGCCGCCGAACGCCTCAAGCAGCCGCTGCGCGACGCGCGCGATGAAGGCAGGGAACTCCTCTACGGCGTGCAGACGCTGGTGAGCACCTGGATGGGCGACACCAAAATCCGCGAGCCCGGCATGGCGCTCATCTCCGATGGCCAGGTGAAGGAACTCAGCACCAAACTCAAGCCGGGCGATATCTTCCTCGAGCGCCGCAACTGGTATGTGAGCAACGCCTTCCTTCCCGGGTACTGGCCGCACGCGGCGCTCTATGTCGGCACACCGGACGACCTGCGCGCGCTCAGCCTGCATCATGATCCGCGCGTGCAGACACACTGGGAAAAATACCTGCGCCATGATGCCGCCGGCCACGCCTGTGTGGTGCTGGAATCCATCAGTGAGGGTGTCGTCTTCACGTCACTGGAGCACAGCATCGGTGAAGCCGACAGCGTGGCGCTGCTTCGCCCGCGACTCCCGCCTGACAAAATCCGCGAAGCCATTGCCAGAGCTTTCAGCCACGCGGGCAAGCCCTACGATTTCGAGTTCGACTTCTTCACCTCCGACAAACTCGTCTGCACAGAACTCGTCTTCCGGGCCTATGACGGATCCATCCAGTTCCCCCTGCGGAACATCATGGGCACCCGCACGCTGCCGGCGATCGAATTTGTCAGGAAATACTCTGCCGAACGCGGCACGCCCGGCGCACAGTTTGAATTCATCTGTTGTCTTCGCGGCGACCGGGAGGCCGGCTGCGCCCGCTTCGTGGATGAATCCGGTTTTCTTCACACCCTCAATCTGCCGGGAAGTGATCTGTTCATGAAATAGCGCCCGGCTTACCTGTCAGCCACGTAGATGCTCGCGATCCCGAGGCTCACGGGAATCGCGCGGGCCTTCGTGTAGCCGTTCGCCGTCAGCAACTCACACATCGTCTGACCGGAGGGAAACTTCTCAATCGAGCCGGCGAGGTAGGCATAGGCTTCGTACTGACCGGTGATCCAGCCGGCGATGCGCGGCATGATTTTATGCAGGTAGAAACGGTAAGGCCCGCGCAACAGGGCAAACCGCGGCAGCGAAAAATCGAGAATGATGAGAGCCCCGCCGCGGCGGGTCACACGCGCCATTTCGCGGACGGCATCAGGCCACGAGGCCATGTTGCGCAGTCCGAAGGCGACAGTCACCGCATCGTAAGCACCATCCGAAAACGGAAGATGCATGGCATCGGCCTGGACGAGTTCGAGGCCAGGCACTTTCCGCTGCCGCGCCACTTCCAGCATCGGTGCCGAAAAATCCGCGCCGGTAATGGCGATGCCGGGATGCTTCTTCGCGATCTCCACCGCGAGATCCCCGCTGCCCGTAGCCAGATCCAGCAGCTTCGCCGGTGCCAGCCCGCGCACCAGCCGCGCCACCTTCCGCCGCCACAGGATGTCCGTGCCCAGAGAGAGCACATGATTGGTAATGACATAACGCCGCGCGATTTTGGCGAAGGCGTCCTGGACGAAAACGGGATCCTGCATGAAGACTTGGAGCTTTCCTGGAGCTTGAAATGTGGTGCTTAAAGCTTTTCCGGCGACGCACCGGGGTTGCCAGCTCCGCTGCCTCCCCGCCGCCGGAACATGGTGCTCTCGAGAGGATTCGAACCTCCACAGGTTACCCCATATGATCCTGAGTCATACGCGTCTACCAATTCCGCCACGAGAGCATGTCCGCCGGTGCGTGGGCGAGTCATGCACGGATGCCCGGGAGCGACAACTGAAATTTTCCCGCCTTTGCCCGGTGTCTAAATATTGCGCCGGCTCCCCCGCTGCGCTAAAACCCAGCCATGCGCACTCTTCCTCTTTTCTGCTGTCTCCTCGCCGGATTCACCTCGCACGCGGCCGCCGCCGCATGGTCGCAATGGCGCGGGGCCATGCGCGACGGCGTTTCCCCGGAAACCGGCCTGCTGAAATCATGGCCGCAGGGCGGACCGAAACTGGCATGGAGCCTCAAGGGCCTCGGCAAAGGCATGGCCTCCGTGTCCATCGCCGGCGGGAAAATCTTCACCATGGGTGCGCGTGAGGGCGGCCAGTATGTCGTGGCATGGGACGCCGCGTCGCAGAAGGAATTGTGGTCCACTCTCGTTAGCAAAAAAGGCGGCGAACCCAAATGCACCCCGACCGTTGCCGGAGGCATGGTCTATTCCCTGAGCGATGACGGTGAGTTGCTCTGCTGCTCCGCCGCCGACGGCAAACAAGTGTGGCACAAGAGTTACAAAGAGGACTTCGGTGATCCGAAAAAACCGGGCTGGGACTTTAGCGAGTCGCCGCTGGTGGACGGTGACCGGGTCATCGTCACCCCGGGCCACGAGGATCATTTTATGGTCGCACTCCATGCGAAGACCGGTGCTCCGGTCTGGACGACGAAGGCCCAACTCGAAGGCGGCGGCCATGAGGGCACGGGCTACACCGGTGCCGTTATCAGCAATGGCGGCGGCGTGAAGCAGTATGTCTCCATGGTCGGCAAAGGCGCGATCGGGGTGTCAGCCAAAGACGGCAAACTGCTCTGGCATTACAACAAAGTCGCCAATGGCACCGCCGTCATCCCGACACCGCTCGTGTGGGACGACTACGTCTTCGTATCCAGCGGTTATCAAACCGGCGCGGCACTGCTCAAACTCTCCAAAGACGGCGACGGCGTGAAGGCGGAGGAGCAGTATTTCCTTGAGCACAAAAAGTTTCAAAACCACCACGGCGGCATGGTCCGCATCGGCGATTACATCTACGCCGGCACCGGCCACAACAACGGCTTCCCCATCTGCATCGAATGGAAAACCGGCAAAACCGTTTGGAACAAAGACCGCGGTCCCGGCCGCGAAAGCGCCGCGGTCATCGCCGCCGACGGCAATCTCTACTTCCGCTATCAGGACGGCATCATGGCCCTCATCAGCGCCACGCCCGGCGGCTACAAGGAAAACGGATCCTTCAAACTCCCGTTCGTGGACGGCCCCAGTTGGCCCCACCCTGCCATCGAAGGCGGCAAACTCTACCTCCGCTCCCAGGATGTGCTCATGTGTTTTGACTTGAAGGCGTCTTGAACTCAAGCGCCGGCGGCTTCCCCGGGGAATGGCAGGTTGCCGCCGCTATTTAAAATCTCATCGCCGCAGGCGCATTTCAAATACAGCCAAACGTTAGTCGGCGTCTCAACCATCATAAATCAATCCCAAAACCACCCTGCATAATTGCCCGAATCGAGAAACCATACGGCTCAATGACTGCCATAGGGCGAGCATGCCTAACGTTTGAATCCACCCAAAAACGATACAACTCAAACCAGGCCTTCCGCTCCTGAGCTGTCCAGGTGATCTCCCTGCCACACTTCGGACAGTCGAAGTCACAATCAATATACCAGTGTCGCGGAGCTACAGAGCAATCCTGCTTGGAGGTATCGGCTCGGATAGCAGTTTTATAATCAATGAACTTCGCTCCGGAGAAGAAGTGCGCCGGCATCTTCCCGGGGTCGGTGTTGCCAAATACGTCGAAGATTGATAAGTCCATTTGGCGGGTGGCATCAGAAGGAGAACGTCAAAGGTCAGCGACGGGAGCCAGCCGCAGGGCTTACGCCTGAATCCGATCGGGTGGCCCTGACGGGATTACGCCCGTCAGGGCTCCCACACCACCGGGCGTGCGGTTTTCCGCATCCGGCGGTTGAATTCCACCGCGGTTTAACGCGCGAGTTCTGATGGCATGACGAACTCCTATTCTCTCATTCT
>JANNVM010000020.1:0-1923 GCA_031414455.1 Verrucomicrobiota bacterium | reverse complement strand
GGAACTGAGCCTCACCGAACGCATTGCCGCCGGCTGGCGTCAGGGCGGCAAAGGCCTCGGCAGCAAGATCAGACACCTCACCAGCCGCTTTACCGAAGGCCTGCGCAATAAATCGAAATATGACACCAGTTCGGCGGCAGTGCGTGTGCTCATGGAAGAGGGTCGCGCAGCACAGGGTGGCGAACTGCGTACGGCGCAAATCCATGCGACGAACGTTGACGCTCTGAACGCCTGGGAACCGTCATTCTATGATGGCCCGGTGCTCCTCTTCCGCAGTGACGCCGTTAGTGACAAGTATGAACGCACGGAGGATTACAACTGGAGCGGTGTCTCGCCCGGCCTCCGCATTGTGCGCGTGAGCGGAGATCACCTGGTGCTTTTTGAAGAGCCGTGGGTTAATGGTCTTGCTGAAAAGCTCCGCCGTGAACTCTCGTCCCGGCGCGCCTCCATGCTCCTGACATGATCCTTCTCCCGTCCGCCCTGTGGTCCACTCAGTGGCACGGCGTCGATATTGCCGTTTTCTCCACGGGCAACGACTCACCGCTGCCGCTGGCCGCCGCCACGACCCTGCTCGATGACGGAGAGAAAGCCCGTGCCGCACGTTTTCATTTCGATCGTGACCGCGATCGCTGGATCCGGTCCAGGGCAATCCTCAGGCTCGTCCTTGGCGAACGCCTGCGCACCGCACCAGAGTCTCTTGCGTTCGAATACTCGCGACTTGGCAAACCTTCGCTGCCGGCACACCCTGTCTGTCACTTCAATCTCTCGCATTCGGGTGACCTCGCAGCGACAGCCTGCTCGGTTGAGCGCGTGGGTGTGGACATCGAGCAATGGAAAGACGACCTGCCTGCCGTTTCTCTGACACAACATGAGTTTCCAACGCAGGAAGCAGCTGCTGTCGCTGGAAGCACCGAGCCGCTGCTGCATTTCTACAGGCTGTGGACCGCGAAGGAGGCGGTGATGAAATGCACTGGACTGGGAATGACGCTGCCTCCCGGATCCATCTCCGTGAAATTCTCCGATACCGGTCATCCGGAAATGGCCCGCCGCATGGATGTGGATGCTGCACATTCCCCGGGGCTTGCCCCGCCGTTCGAGTTGATATCTCACACTAAGCCTGGCGAATGGGTGCTTTCCGCCGCGCGGAACGGCGCACAGACTGACCCGTCCCAGGCAGTAATTGGTTGACGTTACAGTGCGGAAACCCCCTGCAATACCTGCTTGCTGTTCCCCTCCCTGCTTCTGTTAATGCCGCACAATGGCTGATTTCCAAACAACCTGCTGGACGCTGGTGCTCACTGCGGGCAGCGGCGGCGAAGAGGCGCGGCTGGCAGCATTAAACAAGCTGTGCTCCGCCTACTGGCTGCCGGCTTATACTTACATCCGGAGGCGCGGGAAAGGCGACGAAGAGGCGAGGGACCTGACGCAGGGGTTTTTCGCACTGCTGCTGGAGAAAAACTGGCTCGAGTCCGCCGCGCCGGAACGCGGGAGGTTTCGGGCGTTTCTCCTGACAATGCTGAAGCGGTTCCTCGCTAACGAGTATGATTTCGAAACGCGTCAGAAGCGGGGCGGCGGAACTGTGCTGCTGCCGCTCGATTTTGACGGCGCCGCGGAAGTGCCCGACGGCACGGAGTCGCCGGAGAAGGCGTTCGACCGCCGCTGGGCGCTAACGGTGATCCACCGCGCCGCGGAGCGGCTCCGTGCGGAGGCCGGGGCCGCAGACCGCATGAGGCTCTTCACCAAACTGTCTCCTTATATCGCGGCGGAGCCGGAGCCCGGCGTTTACGAGGCTGCCGCCGTGGAGTTGAGCATGAGCAAGGCTGCCATCGCGATGGCCGTGCATCGCCTCCGCCTCCGGCTGCGCGAACTCACCCGGGAGGAAGTTGCGGAGACTCTCGCGGACCGCGGCAACGTGGACGCTGA
>JANNVM010000019.1:0-1838 GCA_031414455.1 Verrucomicrobiota bacterium | reverse complement strand
CGCCTGAACTCCGCCGATCCATTCACGCTGCTCACAACCTTCCGGCCGGGTGCCAATCCATACTTCAGCCCTGTCAGGACGACGCTCGGGTTCAGTCCATTCGTCGGAAAGCAATTCCGTGCCGAGTTCGATCAATTCGGAAGCTCTGTCTTCGGTGGTCCTCGCATCGAGGAACTCGATGCCATCGGCGAGACGGTGGTGCTCGTGTCGGCGACGCAAGGCATCGCGCTGCAAAACGCGACGGCGACCTTCACCCAGGGCGGCTTCACGGCTGCCGGGACGATTGACGGAGTCAGCAACGGCGGCGCGAACGGCTGGGCGATCAGCCCATCTATTGTGGACCAGACCATCGTGTGGGAAACTTCGGCGGATGTGCCCGCAACGCTGGCCACAGAATTCGTCGCGAACCTCATCCAGAACTTCGACGCGCAACACCACATCGGCCGGTTCCGCCTTTCCGCGACGACGGACGCTCGAAGCGGTTTTGCCGACGGACTGGCGAATGGCGGCGACGTGACGGCGAACTGGACGGTGCTCGAAGTGGTTTCCTTTGCGAGCACGGGCGGGCCGGTCGGCACGGTGCAGCCGGACAATTCCGTTCTCATCAGCGGGCCGCTGCCGAACGGGACGACCTACAGCGTGCGGGTCAAAGGCGTGAGTGGCGAAGTGACGGGATTTCGCCTCGAGGTGTTGGAAGACCCTTCGCTGCCAAACAACGGACCGGGCCGCGCAAGCAACGGCAACCTCGTGCTGAACGAAGTCACCATCACATCGGACGTGCTCGTGCCCAATCGCGCGCCGCAGTCTCTCGCGGACAGCGCCCAGACCCCGCAGGGCATCCCGGTCACCACCGGCAATGTCCTCGCCAACGATTTCGATCCCGAGGGCGATTTGGTCACACTTTTCGATTTCACTCAGCCGGCCGCCGGAACCGGCAGCGTCGTGAGCAATGGCAACGGCACGTTCACTTACACACCACCCAATCCCGCGTTCATCGGCGAGGCGACGTTTACCTACCGCGTCACGGACGGCCATCAGACGGGCCGGCCGGCGACGGTAACGATCAATCTCCTGCCCTCGCCGCAGCGGATATGGACCAACGCCGCGGGCGGCAACTGGTCGGTGGCTTCGAACTGGCTGAATAACCAGGTGCCGGGGCCCGATGATGTCGCCGTCATTGACTTGAACGGCACCTACACGGTGACGCTCGACGTGAACGCGGTGGTCTCGCAGCTCGTGATGGGCAACGCCAACGGAACGCAGACGCTGAACGTGTCCAACCGCACGATGACGATCCGCCACGCGGCAACGACGACCGCGGGGGCGCTGGTGCTGCTGCCTTCGGGCACACTCATCGTGAACGGGCCGGCGAGCTTTGAGAATTTCACACAAAGCGGCGGCTTCCTGCGCGGCCTGGCAACAGTGACGGTGACCGGCACGTTTAGTTGGACTGACGGGTTGATGATTGATGCCGGCAAGACTCTCATCGCAGCGACGGCGACGGGCACGATTAGCGGGGGTGCCAACAAGGGGCTGGATGCGAACCGGGTGCTTGAAAACGCGGGGACTCTGGTGGCCAGCGGCGGACTGGTGTTGTTTAACCTGAGCAGTGCCGGCGGGGGCGCGGTGATCAACAATCTCACCGGGGCGACCTTCGAGGCGCAGGGCGAAGTGGATTTCCGCCATAACTTTGGCAGTCCGGGGTCGGCCATCAACAATGCGGGCCTCTTCCGGAAGACCGGCGGTGGCACCACGGAATTCTCCAACAGCACGGTCGCGCTGAACAACACCGGCACGGTGGAGATCGTGCAAGGGACGCTGCGGCTTGACGGCGGCGG
>JANNVM010000018.1:0-3533 GCA_031414455.1 Verrucomicrobiota bacterium | reverse complement strand
TGGCTTCACCGCCGGCAGCCGCCTGTCATCCTCGATGAGATTCCGCGGATTGAAATTCCGGTCGTGATCTTCGAGTTGCAGCGAGCGGTCGAATCCCGCGTCCGCCAGTGGTTTTGGGGCGCCGGGCACGTGCCATTTGCCGGTGTGATAGGAACGGTAGCCCAGCGGCTTCAGCTTCTGCGGCAGAGTTGCCGCCCATTCCGGCAGCCGCCCCTGCTTCGGATCCGCGCGCACCTGCTGGGGATAATAGCCGCACATCACCGCCGTTCGCGAAGGCCAGCAGCGTGCCGTATTGTAGAACTGTGTGAAACGCAGTCCGTCCGCCGCCAGTTTGTCCAAACGCGGAGTCTCTATCTCTCCGCCATAACAGCCTGCATCCGAGTATCCCATGTCATCCGCGAGAATGATGAGGATATTTGGTTTTGTCCGGGCCCGGACGGCCGCGGCGGTGCAGATGAGGAAGAGCAGGGCAGGGAGGAGTTTCATGCAAAGTCAGTATATCAAGGATTTCCCCATCGGCTATTCCTGCTTCCAATCCTCCACGCGCAATCCAGGAACCCGCCCAAACTCCTTCCCGTTCGTTGTAACAAGTGTCAGATCATACGCGAGGCAGATGGCCGCGATCTTTAGATCATTCGGTCCGATTATTTCTCCACGCCCTTCCAGATAGTGACGGATGACGGCATATTGCCGGGCCGCCGCATCATCGAAGGGCAGGGAACGGTAGGGCTCCAGCCACAGGTTCAGAATGCAACTGCGTCCGGCAGGATCCTGGTATTTGTGAGCGCCGTGCCAGAGTTCTGCCTTGACCACCGAGCACGTTACCAGTTCTGCGGAGGTCATATTGCGCCAGCGCGCCTCCACATTGGCGCTGCGCCCTTTCAGGAGAACTATCCAACAGTTTGTGTCGAAGAGAAACATGCTCATTACGCGTCACTCGCTTCATTTTCTCCCTGCGGCGGGCGCTCAAAGTCCGACCAGTCGAGAGCCGCGGCACCGGCGAGGCATTTAACGATGTGTTCCTCGTGTGCGCGGATGCGCGTCTCCCGTTCTGTCGCTGAGGACGGTGCTCCCTCCACTACGGCGATCACATCCCACACCAGTTTTTCCACGGAAGTAGCCGTGGCCGGCGGCAACCGGCGTATCACTTCATCCAGTCTTTCGGCAATGGCAGTCATGCCGGCATTCTTAGCTTTCGCCCGCTCCTTTGCAACGCACCTTTCGCCTCTCAGAACTGTGTGAACCGCTGCCCGGCCGCCACGGCCTGGCTAGTGGTGGCCCGCCCTCGTCCGGACCTCCGCAGATAGTGAGTTGCCATCCCGGAGCGGGGCGCTACAGGCCGGGCATGAAGATCGCGCTCCCGCTCTGGTGCGCCGCACTGGTCCTGCCCGCTTCGGCGGCAGAACCGGCGGGTGTCTGGCTCTGCGTGGGCAGCGCGGAGTTCCGTCAGGCGGCCGCGCCGCTCATCGGTTACCGGCGGGCCGAGGGGCTCAACGTGAAGGAGGCGAACGGTCCCGCCGCGGCGGCCATCGCGGCGTGTGATCCGAAGCCGGACTTTATCCTGCTGCTCGGTGATGAGTTTTGCGGCACGGCGATTGAGGGCTGTGAATCCTGGCGCATGGCGGCGGCGCGGCGGCCCTTTCACGGATGGCAATCTTCGCATCCGGAGGAGTTTGTCAGCGATATGGCGCTCGGCGATTTCGACGGTGACGGACTGCCGGATGCCCCTGTGGGGCGCATCCCGGCACGCCGCGCTGCGGAAGTGGCGGCCGCGGCGGGAAAGATTGTGCTGTGGGAGAAACGTTCTCCGGTGCTGTCGGATCTGACCCTGCCCGTCTGGGCCGGCGATCCCGGGTTTGGCTCCTTCTTCCGGGATATGGCGCTGGGGTTTTTCTTTTCCCAAATCCAGCGGCGCGCGCCGCTGTGGACGGAGTTCTGGTTCATGCAGGGCGATGAACGCAGCCCGTTCTGCTCCTGGCCGGCGGAACAGCAGACCTGTTATAATGCGCGCCTGACCGGCGGCGGGCTTGTGAGCGCGATGATTGGCCACGGGCGGACCGGCGGCTGGTGGAGCATGGACCTCGCCGGGCAGCGACTGGAGTATGCCGTGGCGGACGCCGCGCTGCTCACCGAAGGACCACCCGCGCCGCCTCATATCATCTTTGCCTGCGCCACGGGAAATTTTTCCCTGCAGGAGCACGACTGTCTCACGGAGGCGCTCTTTCGGGCCCCCGGCGGACCGGTGCTCTGCGTCGGCGCAACGGAGGACTCGCATCCGCTGACGAATTACTACCATTCCACCGCGCTGCTCGAATCCTTTGGGGATGCCGCGCCGCGCTTTGGCGAGCAGTGGCTGCGTTCGCTTCGCAAGGCCCATGCCACGACGGAGCCTGAAAAGGAACTGCTCGTGCATGCGCTGGAGCCGTTCATGATCCGCAAGCAACTTCGCACCGCCGACATCCGGGCGGATCATGCGATGCTTTATAACATCATCGGCGATCCGGCCACGCGTGTCTTTGCCCCGCAGAAACTGAAGGCCGACATCGTTGAAAAAGCCGGCCAGTGGAGGTGGAAGGTGCCGCATCCGCCGTCCGGCGCGCGGCTTCTGGTACAGCGCCGTGAACCACTCCCGGAATTCCCGCTCACTCCGCCTGCCGGAAACCGGGAGGAAGCGATAAAACGCATGACTGAGGCGAACGGCAGGCTCCAGTTCCACACCATCGCTGAACTGGCACCCGGCGAAACATGGTCGGGCAAAACTCCCGGTCCCGGAACGCTGCGCCTCGTAGCGGTAAGCGGACAGGAAATTCTGGTGGCGGCGGTGGAGATGAAGGCGACAAAGTAGCCCGGAGTGACCGCACTACTTTTCCAGCGCCAGCAGGGCCAGTTCGCGGTGATGCACGCTGAGTTGCTGGAGGCGAATGGTGCGGAATCCCATGTCCCGCAGGGCGGCGAACCATCGGGGCTTGCCGGCGATTTGCGAGAGGTCGGTGAGTTTCAGCGTGATGAGCGCCGAGCGGATGGACGGACACATTTTCCGGAAGCGCCCGCATTCCTTGATCGCCACTTCAGGCGACTGATTCATGTCCGACATGAACCATGTGGCGCACCCGCCGAGGTCGCGTTTGCTGACCAGCGCCGCGGGCTTGCGGCAGTGGAAAACCCAGGGTGGCTTCGAAGAGTCAGGCACTGCGGGCACGGCGGCGGTCATCACGACCGGCGCCAGCTTCGCCGGGTCCACGCCGATGACAGAAACTCCGCGCTGGAGCAGAGCGTGAACCACCCCGCCCGGCGCACAGCCGAGTTCCACCACGACATCGCGCGGCGTGAATCGCAGCCCGAAGAAGCGAATCGCCTCCTCCAGCTTGAGCCATGCCCGTGATGGTGCGCCCTCCGGCAGGAGGATCCCGCTGCTGCCTCCGGGATCGGGACTGAGGAGCGCCGCGTGCCTGTGCAGGCCGGCCCAGAATTCCTCCGGCCCCAGTTCGACAATCGTGCCAACCATGTCGCCCGCATCCGGCGGTGCAGCCGCA
>JANNVM010000017.1:0-3666 GCA_031414455.1 Verrucomicrobiota bacterium | reverse complement strand
GGCACCGATGGGAAATCCCGGATAGCCGAACCCGAGCCCTGACTGGGCAGTTCCCCACGCGCTGTCATTGAAACCGGCCAGCCGCCAGTCGCCCGCCGGATCACCGGTTTTCGGCACCAGATACTTCACGGTGTGTCCGGTCAGAATGGGCGATGCCGTGGTGATCACGCCTGCGCTGATGCCGTAGCCGTAGGACACATCGGTGAACTGCTGGGGAAAAGCGGGCGCGAACTGACTGACTATAGTAACCCCATCAGGAGCGACCAGCCCGAGATACTCGCCACCGCCTGACAGTTTGAAGTTGGTGTGCAGCGGCGTTCCCGCGACGGCGCGGTTTTTTTCTGATGCGAAGACAACAAGGTAAGCGCCAGGATTCAGCGTGACCGCGGGGAAGCGCCACTTCGTCAGCTTTGAAGCGTTATCCGTGAGGTAATACCCATCGAGATTCACCGGCGCGGCGTCCGGATTGTGGATCTCGACCCAGTCCGGAAAATCCCCATCCGCATCCGCCAGGCGGGTGCTGTTGGAGGCGAGGAATTCGGTGATGGCGGGAGCCGCGAGGGCGTTTCCAGCGAGGCAGAGAGCGCACAGCGCAATCACCTGCCACCGCTGGACGAGGCCCCGGTGAGGATGTGTCATAGGGGTGGTAATCAACTCAGTTCCGTCAGTCGAGCGAACGGGAGATCACTCTTCCGTGGCCTTGAAGAACCGCCTCCGGTCATTGGGCGGGATGCCCTCGTATCGATAGGTGGTTCGCGTTCCGGTGGCTCCGCCGGGCGGATAGGAATCGGTGTCCTCGATCCAAACCGAAAGATCATTGGACCACTCCATCCGGTAGGTTTTTCCTGGTTTCGATACCCATGTGACGTCAGCAGTGCCGGCGGCAGCGTTGTAAACGAAATTGGTAAACTCCAGCGGTTCACCTCCAAACGGTCCTGCGTTGTAGAGCGCCAGAATATCCGCAGCCGAGCCCGCTTTGCCGTAGAGGCGGGCTTCGTGAACCAGGGCATCCAGCGCGCCATTGGTAGCCGGGCTCGTATGGCGGGGACCAAACAGCACCTCCTGTTCACCGGTCGCCCAGGTGGCGAAACTTCCGGAGCTGTAAGTGCCCATCTGGATGCCGTTGCGGTATCCGGTGATCTGCACATTTCCGCCGCCGAGGTCTTCATAGGTGATCGCCAGCATGACTTTGATTCCTGCCGGGGTCGGTGCCGTCTCCACGGAGATCGCGGTCTGTCGAACTGCCCCGGGGGGGTGCGGTTGAAGAAGCTGCTGCCGTTCATCCACCGGTTGGCGTCCCGTTCCGCGAAGACGATGCCGTCGAACTTGTCCGTGACCGCGGAGTCGAGCGACATCGGGGCTCCGGATTTCGCGACGTCTTCGAGGCCCTCCAGCGTTATCCATGAGACGAGTGTTTTGTTCCCGATGGCCGCGCCGCCACCCGCACCGCTGTGAGCCCAGCCGCTCGATGTGGTGCCGGAACCATTGATATTGAGGGCTCCATCAGCAACCACAGCGTCGCCTTCCAGAATCACGTCAGGAAAATTCCCGGTGAGATCCTTCAGTTCCGATCCCGGTTCAAAAGTCCAGTGACCGAAGAGCGACTGCGAAAAGGAGAGGACCGTGGCCGTAAGGGGGTCGGTCTTCGTGACCCTGATTTCAAATCCGTCGTTGTAGCCATCCGTATCCGTATCGGCAACGGCCGGGTTGGTTCCGGTGTCCGTCGGGCTGCTCAAGCTGCCGTCATTGGTCTCTATCAGGTCGGTGAGACCATCGCCGTCGCTGTCGGTGTTCGTTGGCGAAGTCGGCGGTCTGGCTCCGGCTCCGGCCACTTCGGCACCATCGGTGAGCGTATCGCCGTCAGTGTCCGGATTCACCGGGTTCGTGGTTCTGGTCTGTTCGTTGAGATCCAGTAATCCATCGCCGTCGAAATCTCCGGTGCCTGCGCCCGGCCCCGGGCCGGTGCCGAGGCCGTTCAGGCCGGTGAGATTGGGAGCGTAGGTCAATTCCCACTGGTCAACGAGGCCGTCGTTATCCGTGTCTGCGCTCACAAAAAGCTCCAATGCCTGAATCTCCGCCTGAGTGAGTGCCGTATTGTAGAGCCGGGCCTCGTGAACGAGGGCATCCAGAGCGCCATTCGGACCCGGGTTCGAGTGACGGGGCCCAAACAGGATTTCATATTCGCCTGCTGACCAGGTGACGAAATTCCCGATGTCGTAGGTGCCCATCAGGATGCCATTGCGATAGCCGGTGATCCTCACATTTCCGCCGCCGAGGCCCTCATAGCTGACCGCCAGCTTGATGATGGACGGGCTCGGTGCGACTGTTTCGACCGAGACGGCCACCTGGTCGAACTGGCCTGGCGGTGTGCGCTGAAACCCGCTGCTGCCATTCATCCAGCGGTTCGCGTCCCGCTCGCCGAAAACAATGCCGTCGAAGCGGTCGCCGCTTTGCAGATCAATGGAGATGGCGGCTCCGTGCTGCGCCACGTTATTGAGTCCCTGCAGCGTGATCCACGAGACGAGCGTCTTGTTTTGGATCGGGCTGCTGGCAGGAAGTGCCGGAGCGTGAGCCCAGCCGGTGGACGTCGTGCCGGAACCATTGATATCGAGAGCACCTCCGGAAACGGTGGCATTGCCCTCAATGACGACGGGCCCGAAATTCCCGGTGCTGTCCGCGAGCGAGCCGTTTTCGAAGGTCCACTGTCCGACGAGAGCGGCCGGGCATTGGGTTGCTGCACCCAGGAGGACGGCAATGAATGAAATAGTGAATCGGAGGTGTTTCATGGGAATCACGGTGGCAGTTTAGCTCTAACTTCTGATTATTTGCGTCACTGGCAGGGTGCTCTCAGTAAAAAAGGGGGGCAGACTGCCATTTTTAGTCGAAGCTGCAAAGAGTGTCATTGAAGCTTTGCGACAAAATCCTGAGGATTTGCGCCATCTCCTACACCGCGCCGGCGTGCAAAACGGCGGATCCCTCTCCGGTCATTTGGTCCCGCCGGCGGCCGCATCGCGAGCGGCGGCCGTTCTCCCGGCGGGCGAGACCGGCCAGTGCCAGCGGTCGGCGAAGTGTGGGCCGAGGTCTTTTTTGGCGGCACGGCTGGCGGCGATGACAAAATTGTCCACGGCATCCTGCGTACTTTTTGCGCCCGGAAGTTCCCCGGCGGCCCGCCAGAGGCGCTTCACGAAATCACGGCCGCCGTGATCCCGGGCAAGGCGCAGGCAGAAGGACGCAAAGAGGTCGGTGCCATTGAGACCAAGTGGATTCTCCGGCGCGGCGTCCACCTTTAGCGTGTTCTCCCACGTCAGGGACTTGTCGGCTTCGTAGAGGTCCACCAGCGACTCCATGATCTTGCGGAATTCCGCGCCGCTCTTGTCCCGGAACGGCCCCAGTTTCGCCTCCGCCGCGTCCAGCGCCGCCATGCGCATAAATACGGCATAGCCGGTAACCACCGAACGGTCGCTCACCGGCTTTTGATAGGCCAGTTGCGGCGAGTAGAACCAGAAGTTCCGCCCGAACTCGTAGGGCGGTGCATGGAGTGGAGGAATGGATTTACGGGAAGCAGCGCAGGCAACAGAGAGTCTGAGGCCTCGCGGTGTCAGCGTATCCACCCGGATCGGGAGTGTCAAATCCCTGTCATTCAGTTCCATCGAATCCATCGCAGAA
>JANNVM010000016.1:0-4130 GCA_031414455.1 Verrucomicrobiota bacterium | reverse complement strand
CTCGGCTCCACCGTGGATGCCGTGCATCAAACCCTCAGCCGCACCCGCACCTCTCTCGCCGACTGCATCCGCCGCCGGCTCGCCCTCAGCGTCGTCAAAGATCCCTGACCGCTCAAAATTATGAATGCCACCATCGCCGCTCTGATTGAGAAACACCTCAACGCGACCCTCACTGCCGCCGAGGCCGCCATGCTGGCCCAGGCGATGGCGGAGAGCCCGGCGCTCGCGGAGGAGTTTGTCGCGGCGACGCGCATGGAGTCCGATCTTTCTGCGTCCATGAAGGATGGGGCACGCACCGCCCTTTACACTCGCCGCATGGAACGTGCCGCGGCGGAAACTGAGCCCGCGCCTTCGCGCCGCCAGTGGCCCGTGAAAACGATGGCCGCCGCAGCGGGCATTGCGGCGCTCGCCGTTGTGGCGTGGCGGCTTATGGAGATGGAGACCGTCACCGGAGTGGCGGTGAAAAAGGCTTCGCCTTCGCTGCCGCAACTGTACAGCGGCGGCTCGGCCTCGATTTCCAGTGACACCCGCACCGCCGATGCCTCGGCCCTGAAACGTAAACTGCG
This sequence comes from Verrucomicrobiota bacterium, assembly GCA_031414455.1. Lineage (GTDB taxonomy): Bacteria > Verrucomicrobiota > Verrucomicrobiia > Verrucomicrobiales > V1-33 > V1-33. Next base: position 3,564 of record JANNVM010000016.1, on the reverse strand, counting down.
CCGCTTCGCATCTTCCACCAGCAACCTGCGCCGCATGCCCGTTTCACAGGCCGTCGCGGTGTTGGAGAGGGAATGGAAGGACTACGCGCACGGAAATACGATGAACAAGGAGATCGTCTTCACCATCGCCGATTCCGTAAGAAGCGAATGGCAGAAGCCGGAGGACGAGCCCGCCGTGTCCCTGGAAATCCCCGGCATCTCTCTGCTCACCAGCCTTGACCTCATCGCTGCTCAGGCCGGGCTGAAGGCGTCGGTCACGCCCGCCGGCGTCAGTCTGGAGCACCCCGCGCGCAAAGATGACGGCAAAGACCGCACCTGGACCATTCCGCTCTCCGTCGCCAGCGTCACTTCCTTCATGCGCGCTGTTTCCTCCGATGGAGACCGGACGAATGCCACTATCGCGTGGAAGAACTCCAACTGGAGCGGATTGACGGCTCCCGGGCTTGTCCGGGCGGACCGCCCGTCATGGTTGCAGGTGCCGGAACTCGCCGGGGCACCCGGTTGGAGTAACTATTCGAATTCAGGCCCCGTTGATGGAGGAGTCGTCGTCTGGGATGATGCCATCAATAAGGCATCCTTTGATCCAACCGGTACGCGTATCCTCTTAAACACCGCCGATGCCGGCATCACGCTCAGCACCATCGCCTCCGGCGGAGGCGGGCTGCACGACCTCTGGGTAGAAGGCCTTCCGCAGGCCGTTCTTTCCGAACATCCATCGGATGTTAGCAATGACCTGATAGTTGCCACCGATGCCGGGCAAACAGATGAGACCAGCACGAGTGGGGTATCCGCTGACCTCAACAGCGACGGCTACACCATTGACCTCACTCTCGCGCCCGAGGTCGTCGAGTTTGAAGGCTTCATCAACTACGGCGAGCCCATCCAGACCACCGGCATCAATGCTCTGGGACAAAGCGAGCCCGTGATCCTCACCGACAGCAAAATCACTCAGCCGGTTTTCGCCACCCGCGTTCTGCTGGACCATCCCGCCAACCTCAGCCGGCTGCTCGCCGCGCATGGAATGCCGGAGGCGGGCGCCACTTGGGATCAGGAGAACGGTGTCCTCACGGCACGCGGGCCGGTCAGTCAGTTGATGGCTGCGCAGGCTGCCGCGAGGGCCATTGACGAAGCGGCGACCGCCGGTGTGACGGTGGAGATGAAAGTCATCGAGTGGAAGAACGGCGTGCCGCCGGCGGCGAAACCAGTCGAGTTGCTGCCGCCGGCAAAACGGTCTGACTGCATCACGCTCACAGCCGAAGCCGCCGCCGCACTGCTTCGCGAGCCCGGTGCGATCCTGCGGTCTTCTTCGCACTCGGTTCCCGCTGCTGGAGAAGACCACGTTCTTGCCGATGGCACGGCCTCCGTTCAGGCTCCTGATGGCTCGTTGATGCCGATGGGTGCCAGAGTGAAGGTGACCGGCGTCCGGCGCGCCGGGATGGCATTGTGGGCCAGTGTGAGCTTTACCTACTCTGCGGTTATTCGGAAAGAAATCATAGACGGCGAATCCTGGCCGGTGCCGTTCTCCGCTACTTCATCGTCCCATTACCGCATTGAGGAGGGCGATTGGCTGCAGTTCGATGTCGCCCCTGAACTCGGAGAAACCAAACCGGTTACGGTCCTGCTCAGCGTGAGGCCGGCGATCGTGCCATAGGGAAAGGCTGATCGGATCGCGAGCAAAAGAAAGTAGTCATGGGCTTCAGCCCGTGACGGCCCGCTCTGTGAAAACGTCACCGAGCCCGGCATCATGAAGCTTTCACGCGCTTAAGCGCATGACTACTTTGATTACGATGCCCCCAGCAACTCTTTCGCCGCACGTTCGCCGGAGTCCACGCCGCCATTCATGAAGCCGCCTGACTCAAGACTGGTATGCTCACCGGCAAAGACGAGTGCTCCACCGAGATCGGGGGCGGCGGCGGCATCATACATCCACGTATATTGCCCCACGCCCGTGGCGCTGTAGCTGCCGCGGGTCCATTTCATCTTTGGCCAGTTCATCACGGCACGATTGCCGTCGTGAGCGCCGCGCAATGCCGGGAATGTTTCCGCGATCTCAGCGAGGAACCGGGCATCGTTCTGTTTTGAGTGCAGGTAATTGGCCGCCGTATTGCCGCCCATGAAATTCGTCAGGATGCCGGCGCTGCCTTTCTGTCCCCGGCTCGTCTCCCACACCTGCTGATAGCCCTGCGTGCTGACCACAGCCCCGTTGCAGAATACTTCTTTGCCGGGCAGCAGCGACTCCCGCCAGACCCGGCCGTTCCAGCCCCACATGGATTTCGCGTTCATGCCGTAGGTGAGTTCGCGGATGACGCGCTTTTTCTCCGAAGTGAGCGGCAGTTGCTCCAAGCCCTTCACCGTTCGCAGCATGGTAAATGGAATGGCGCAGATGACGTGATCGTAGGATCGAGTGCACCCTCCGCCGCCGGCCAGAAACGTCAGTTTCAACCGCTCGCCATCCATCGCGATGGAAGTCAGGGAATGGGCCATGTTGATTTTGACCCGGCCTTCGATGGCTCGCCGCACCGCCTCTGGCAGCGACTCATTGCCGCCTGCAATACGATGCGCCTCATCACTGTCGCCGAACATCTCGAACCCCTTTTTCGTATCCGTGCCGATGAAATCAATGAGGTTGAGGGCGCTCTGCCTGTCAGTCTCGAGACCGTATTCGCAGAGGTAAGCGAGTTCGAGAGCCTTCACCAGCCACGGTGCGGTGCCGGTGCCGGCATCGGCGAGGTAACGGCGCAGGCTCATGGCATCGAGCTTCTTCGCCTTGTCCGTGGCCTCGCCGCTGTCGCTCCACAGGCCTTCAGCGTCGGACGCAATCCGCCGGGCTAGTCCGGCATAGGCGGGAATGAGGTCGGCATCAGTGTAGCGCTCTCCGTTGATCAAGTAGAGGTCCACGCCCTTCTCACCCTTGCGGAGCGGCTGGATGCCCACGCCGAGTTCTTTGGCCAGATGGATGAGCGCGGTGTGATTCGAATCCACGAGTTCGCCGCCGAGTTCGCAGAACATGCCTTCTTTGTTGAAGTTGCGCTTCGTCCACATGCGCCCGCCGGTGCGATTGCTCGCCTCGTAAAGATCCACCTCCACGCCCGATTTCATCAAACGATAGCCAGCAGTGAGTCCGGCGATACCTCCTCCAACGACGGCGACCGGTCCCTTGAGTTTCGTGGCCGTCTTCCGGCCCGTCGTCGCGCAGCCGGGCAGCGAGCAGACCGCCCCGGCAGCAGCGCCGATTTGAAGAAACTGCCGGCGTGACAGCGCATGGGCCTGACGCAGGGCTTTCGTGAGGGAGCGGAACAGGGGAACGCGACCGTGATTCATGAAGAGGAATGAGTTGTGATGTCTATCGAGAATGAGTGATGGGCGGCACCGCGGAGTTTGTCAGGCGAAAAGATCGGTCACTGCTTTTCCTTTGCCGTCCTCTGTCGCATAGAACGGGCGTTTTTCGATATCGAACGCCGTCTTCGGGCTGATCCCCATTGCGGTGAAGATGCTGGCGTGAAGGTCGGTGATGGTCATGGGATCTTTGATGGCAACGAGCGGCCGTTCGTCCGCCGTCGCGCC
>JANNVM010000015.1:0-2998 GCA_031414455.1 Verrucomicrobiota bacterium | reverse complement strand
GCTTTTCGTAGTCCATGCCGTAGAGTTGGTTCGCCGGGTCTTCCGGCTTTTGCACGGCCTCGGGGATGATCTGCTCCACTTCCTGGGCGATGAAGCCGATGGTCTGCGCGCTGCCGCCTTTCTCCTCCTCGCATTTGAAGGTGCCCTCCTGCACGCAGCCGCTGTGCTGCGTGTAGGCGCGCGGCTGGAGGCGCATGATTTCGCGCAGACCGTAGGCGATCGGGCGCTGCTCCGTTTTGATGCGGCTGTCGGAGTAGGTGGTCCAGGCATTGGCGCGCGCCTGGCCACCGATGGCGGAGTTCACGTTCGGCAGTGTGAGCAGGTGCGTGACCTCGGCATCGGTGTCGGCATTGTCGAGGCCCATGCGGCCATTTTTAAAAACTGTCAGGGCGTTGGAGCCGGCGGCGGTGGAGGTGCCGTTGCCCACTTCCAGGAGCACGTCGGTGGAGACGCGGTCGTCGGGGTCGCCGGTGTTGGCGAGAGGGTAGATGCCGAGAGAGACTTCGCCGTAGGTCTCCGCGCGGCTGGAGCGTCCGAGCGCGGTGGAGACTTTGCCACTGGCAGTGGAGTCGTAGCCTGCGGCGGTGCTGTAGTCGCCGCTGGCAATGGTGATGGAACCCATTGCCGTTGAGATTAACCCGGAGGCGACGCTGTCGAACCCCATCGCCGTGGCATATTCTCCGCTGGCGGTGGTGCCGGCCCCCAGCGCCGTGGAGTTATGTCCGCTGGCTGCGGTATATTGGCCCATCGCCGTAGAAGCAAAACCGCTGGCTTTGGTGCCACGCCCCATCGCCATCGTATAGGAGCCGCTGGCCGTGGTGCTGTGTCCCAGCGCCGTCGCAGAGCTGCTGCTGGCCACTGTGAAGGCACCCAGCGCCGTCGAAGCTTGGCCGCTGGCCGTAGTTTCAATTCCCATCGCCAGCGCAAAATCGCCACTGGCGAGGGTGCTTTGTCCACCGGCCCAGCTCGCGGCTCCGAGGGCCGCGGCACGGTCACCCGTGGCAAAGGAACCGGTGCCGTCTGTGCGCAGGCGGTTGCCGAAAAAGTCCGGCGCGAAGGATTGCCATGTGACACTGCCGTCGGCGACCGCTGAGGCTACGACCGGGGCCGGCAGCGTGGCCTGCCATTGGCTGGCGAGGGGCGTCTGCGTGCCGGAAACCCGCAACTGGCCGCCATTCACCGACGAATGAAACGCCGCGAGCACGGACCCGTCCGCCAGCCGCACTCCCGCCGGCCTGGCCGCACTGGTGCCCGGCAGGGCCTCCACGCGGCGCGGGGCCTGCCAGATGTTTCCTGCATCATCAGCCGCCCGGATGCTGTAGAGCACCTGGTCGCGGACGTAGAGAATTTCCGGGTGGTCGCCCGGCACCACCCGGGAGGGCAGGTTCGACTGACAAACGAGATTCGGCGTCACCACGAAGGGAGCGTCCGGCACCTCGGAGGAATAGACGACGCCACCAACACGCCAGGAGACAGAGGTGCCGCCGCCGGTGGGATAAATGTCCACATCAATGGGTTGTACATATAAGGTTAACTCGCGCGGAGTCCCCCATGTATTGGCCGCGAGGCTGGTGGACTGCACTGCTTTGAGCGCGTTGCCGGCAGGGTCGCTGTAGATGAGGAGCAGCCCGCCATTGATTACCTCGATGTCAAAGTCGGGCGTCACCGTTACCCCGTTGAGCGCCGGGTCCGGCGTCTGTTGCCCGCCCCACGCAGTGCCCGTGGCATTGTCGCCTTTAACGCAGTGAACGTTAGTGAATCCGTTCCCGCCATTGAGGTTATACGCGATGAAGGGCCGGACCACGCCCGGGCTGATCACGGTGGTTTTCAGCACGCAGCGATCCACAGTCTTGTTATTGGTAGTCACGGCGGTGACCGGCGGGCCCCACCCGGTGCCGGTCGCAGTGGTGGCGCGCACGTATTTCACTTCCCAGGCCACCGTGGAGCCGCTCGATATCCAGTAGGCGATAGCCGGATTTCCCTCCACCGTGGCGAAGCTCAAATGTTGGGCCGCGTGCGTAATCGGCACCACTGCCGCCACGACCGGTGCGCTCCACGCGGAGCCTTGCGCGTTGGTGGCTCGGACGAAATTCACGTCGCCGCTCCCCGTGTCAATGTAGGCAATGGCAGGAAAACCACCGACAAGGATGGACTCGCGCACTGCGCCGGTGTTGCCCGACGCTGGGGTGCCGTCGTCCACCAGGAGATCGCGCGGCGGAATGGTGAGGGTGAAGCCCGTGGTCGTGACACCCGACGCCGGCACGGTGAGGCCATCCATGGTCACCGTCGGCGTGGTCTCGAACGGCTGGGGAAACGTCGCATTGAGCACGCCGCCCGCCGCCGGGATGGACGCCAGCCCGCTGGCAGTGCCGCTTTGCAGCGAGTGCGCGAGATGCGACGGCTGGATGGAATCCGGCGCGATGGCCGAGGCCGGCACGCTGACCACCGTATCCGCGCTGGCCGCGCGGTGCGCATAACCGACGGGCGCGAGCCGCTGATCCGGCGCGAGGATCTGGAGGCCATTGACGCCGTCATTGAACAGCACGCGCAGGCGAAGATCGGCGTTGTTGAACACGGAGGACGGCACCGCCGCCATATTCGGCAGCGAGGTATCACCGAGCCGCACGGAGTAGAGGCCATCCGCCACGCTAACCGGGGTCGTGGCGCTGGCGTGGCTGTTCCAGTGTGCCGTGCCTTCGGCGTCGAGGAGGGCGAAGAGAAACTGCCCGGTGCCAGTGAAGGGCGCGCCATTCACCGCCACGCGGCCCTGGTAGTTGAGTGCCTGCGGCACCTGCGCGGCGAGCGGCAGGGCGGTGAAGAGGAGTGCGGAGAGCAGGAGAAGGGAGTGTGTTTTCATGGTGTGACACTCAGTTCCTCGGCATCCGCAGCGCGGCGTGGCAGGAAAGTTTGGTGTCCACCCTTTAGGGTGCGCGGTGCGGAGCTTTCCGGGAACGCCTCAAAGTTTTGCGTTGTCAGCACCCTCTCCCGCACCCTAAAG
>JANNVM010000014.1:0-2148 GCA_031414455.1 Verrucomicrobiota bacterium | reverse complement strand
TGCGGGCCGCGGAGGAGCGGGGCCTAACGGTCCCGGAAGCCGGGAACTTCCATGCCACCGTCGCGGGCGGCATCAGCGGGGAAGTGAACGGCCGCGCCGTCCTTGCCGGCAAGCCTGACTTCCTGCGCTCCCGCGGCGTGTCGTCACTCGATGCGATGGAATCAGCGGCCGCGCCGCACCAGGCAGCGGGCAGTTCGGCGATCTTTGTCGCCGTGGACGGCGCGCCGGCCTGCGCCCTCATCGTCAGCGATCCGGTCAAGCCGACCACGCCGGCGGCACTCAGGGAATTGCACAACCTCGGCGTGAAAGTGGTGATGATTACCGGCGACCATCAGCGCACGGCGGAGCACATTGCGCAGCAGTTAGGGATCGCCGACTTCCATGCCGGCGTGACGCCGCAGGACAAACATGACCGCGTCGCTGCCTTGAAGTCGGGCGGTGCGGTTGTCGGCATGGCCGGTGACGGCATCAACGACGCCCCGGCACTCGCCGCGGCGGATGTCGGCATCGCCATGGGCACCGGCACCGATGTCGCCATGGAAAGCGCCGGCGTCACGCTGGTGAAAGGCGACCTCCGCGGCATCGTTCGGTCTGTCCGGCTCGGGCGCGCCATGATGCGCAACATCCGGCAGAATCTGCTCTTCGCCTTTCTCTACAACGCCCTCGGCATTCCCGTCGCCGCCGGCGTGCTGTATCCGGTATTCGGCTGGCTGCTCAGTCCCATGATCGCCGGAGCCGCGATGAGTCTCAGTTCCGTGTCCGTGATTCTCAACGCGCTGCGCCTGCGGCGGTTCGACCAAAATTCGAGGGAATAAAATCCCTTCATCCGCTGTCTTATACCCACAGCAACAACCCAAACCAAACCAAAACACACAATGCAAAACAAACTCACCGTCATGCTCCGGGCTGCCATCCTCGCTTTCGCCGTCGCGGGCATACCCGCTCCGGTCACCGCGGCGCCGGCCAAACCCTATCCGCTCAAGACGTGTCTCGTCACCGGTAACGAACTCGGGTCGATGGGCAAGGTCATCGCTAAGACTTATGAGGGCCGGGAGGTCAAATTCTGCTGCAAACCCTGCGTGAAGAAATTTGACGCCAACCCGGCGAAGTACCTGAAGAAGTTGAAATAAACTGTCGCGACGGACCCGCTAAACCAGGACCGCCGGAGCCGTGAGGTTCCGGCGGTTTTCCATTTTGTCAGCAGGCCGGTCCTGTTTTTGCCGCCGGCCGGGTTTGTCGCGGTGCAGACTTGCAGCCGCGGGGTGATGATTGTAGCGGCGGGCGGTGCCCATCCGGTATCCGTAAAACTTCACCCGCCATGCTGCGCCTGTTTCACACCGCCGACTGGCATCTCGGTCAGTCATTTCACGGATTCGATCGCGACAGCGAACACGCCGCCTTTCTTGCATGGCTCCTCCAAATGATGCAGGCGCGCCGGCCCGATGTGCTGCTCGTGGCGGGTGATGTCTTCGACTCCATCAACCCCGCGGCCACGGCGCAGCGGCGGTTCTTCGATTTCCTCGCCCGCGCTCATGCTTCCCTGCCGTCGCTGCAGATTGTCCTAACGGCAGGAAATCATGATGCCGCCGCCCGGCTGGAAGCGCCGTCGGGCCTGCTGGAAAGTCTTAACATCTCCGTCGTGGGCACGGTGAAGCGGGATGCGGCGGGAGAGGTGGACTGCACTAAGTTCCTCGTTCCGCTGCGGAATGCCGCCGGCAACGTGCAGGCCATCGCGCTGGCGGTGCCGTTTCTGCGTCCCTCCGATGTTCCCGTCCTGACAGGTGCCGCGGATCCTTACCTCGAAGGCATTCGCGAACTTTACCGCCGCACCACGGAAGCCGCCGTCGCGCTGCGGGACGCAACTCATCCCGGGGCGGTGCTGGTGGCACTGGGCCACTGCCATATGCAGGACGGCGCGGAATCGCGCGACTCCGAACGCCGGCTGGTCATCGGCGGCGCCGAGGCGCTGCGGGCGGAGACGTTTCCCGCAGAACTCGCCTACGTGGCGCTGGGCCATCTCCACAAACCGCAGGAACTGGATGGCGGGCGCATCTGTTATTCCGGCAGCCCGGTTCCCCTGTCGTTTTCGGAGAAAGACTACCGCCACCGCGTCCTCGAAGTGGTGCTGGATTCGTCAGGATGTGTTTC
>JANNVM010000013.1:0-2729 GCA_031414455.1 Verrucomicrobiota bacterium | reverse complement strand
CGTCTGGAGCGCGCCCGCTGCTCCGCACCACTGCGACAAGTCGCACCCCCGCGAAAAGCGGCGACAAGTCTCCGCAGTCCAGGGCGCCTGCGGCGCGGCAGATGGGCTCATTCCATTTCCCCGCGGATCAGGATGTCTGAGCCTGCGCGCTATCATCGTTCGGGTTTGGTGTGGCCCGGAGTGGCCGCCAGAGTCAGCCCACGGCAACGCCTGCGCGTTGCCGTGGGATCGCTCTGGCTCCCCGCTGCGCCCCGGAGGCGGCGCGAGAGAATCTTCGGAGGCCTCTGGCGCCCACTCCGGGGCACCATCTTTCTCCGGAGTGACCCACGGCAGCAGAGCTGCCGTGGGCTGACACTTGTGACCCTCCGGGCCACGGACGCAGAGGGCAAAACCAATTCGCTCGAACCAATGGCGTGGAGCGCCGGCGGGTTCATCGTCTTTCCTCTCTGGCCATCTTTCCCCCGCAGTGGTCAGGATGTCTGAAGGTAGTTTTGGACTTTAGTCCGAATAGGCCTGCCGATTCTGCCAGCTTGGAGCCGGGGAAACGGGCTGAAGCCCGGGACTACTTTGCTTCCGTGCAAAAACCTGCCGTGCGGAATGGCTAATCCGCCACAGCAAATCAGGCAGCGCTGAGGGCCGGATAGTCCGTGTAGCCCGCCGGCCCTGGTGAGTAAAAGGTGGCGGGATTCGCCGCGTTGAGCGGTGCGTCCGCGGCAAAACGCGCGGGCAGATCCGGATTGGCAAGGAAGGGAACGCCAAAGGCCACGGCATCGAGTTGTCCGGCAGCGATGGCCTCCGCAGCTTCAGTGGCGGAGTAGCCCATATTGCCGATGAGGACTCCTTTGAAGTTTTGGCGCGCCGGGGTGACCACATCTCCCTGCTGGAGGCCGAAGAAGTCAGCGCGCATCAGGTGGAGGCAGGCGAGGCCGTAGTCATTCAGTTTCCCCGACAGCCACGTAATCAGTTCGATGGGATCGCTGTCGCTCATACTGTTATAGCTGTTGAGCGGCGAGAGCCTCAGGCCCACGCGGTCACCTCCCCAAACGCCGCAGGCAGCCTCGACGACTTCGAGCATCAGCCGCGCGCGGTTCTCCATCGAACCGCCGTAGGGACCGGTGCGTTTGTTGGCGCCGTCGCGAAGGAATTCGTCGAGCAAGTAGCCGTTCGCACCATGAATCTCCACCCCGTCAAAGCCGGCAGCCTTCGCATTCTCCGCAGCCTTATGGAAGCCGGCGATGATGCCAGGAATTTCGTCATCGCGCAATTCGCGCGGCATCACATAGGGCTGCTTTCCTTCCGGCGTGTGGACTTCATCACCGGTGATGGGAATGGCGCTCGGGGCCACGGGCTGCGAGCCGCCGTTGAGCAGCGGATGGCAGGCGCGTCCGCCGTGCCAGAGTTGCAGAAAGATGCGTCCGCCCCGGGCATGAACGGCGTCGGTCGTTTTGCGCCAGCCGGCCACCTGGGCATCGGAATAAATGCCCGGCTCGCGCCAGAAGGAGGAGTTCCCCTCCATCACCATGGTGGCCTCGGCGATGATGAGCCCCGCACCGGCGCGCTGAGCGTAATAGTCGGCGATGAGATCGCCAGGGACATGGTCATCTTCGGCACGGCAGCGCGTGAGCGGGGCCATGAGAATACGGTTTTTAAGTGTTAGGGCACCCAGTTGGAGGGGAGTGAAGAGCGGATTGGTCATGAGGGACATGATGTTTTTCAGTTCGGATTTTGGTGTGGATGTTACTTCAAATCGAAGAGGATGGCTTCTGTAGCTTTGATAGCGGTGAGCGTGAGCAGGCCGGCGTCTTCCGTGCTGGCCCCGTCGCCGGTGGTCAAAGAGGAATCGTTCAGAGTCAGCTCGCCATCGGCAACCTGCACCCAGGCACCACGACCCGGCTTTAGTTCGTGCGACACGCTTTGGCCCGGCGCGAGGCGCACGCGGTAAATGTCGGCGTCCTGATGAATCGTGGCCGAGCCGTCGCGCCCGTCGCTGGAGATGATGAGCACCCTGGGATCATTCTCTTTCGCGGGATCCGGATGCCATTCGGTGTAGCTGGGCGTGAGGCCGCGCTCGCTGGGATGGATCCAGATTTGCAGCAGGTGACCGGCTTCGGTCTTCGAGGGATTGAACTCGCTGTGCGTCACGCCGCGGCCGGCACTCATGAGCTGGATCTGCCCGGGCTTGAGCTGGCGGCCGTTGCCCATGCTGTCTTTGTGCTCCAGTGAGCCTTCGAGCATGACGGTGAAGATTTCCATGTCCCGGTGCGGATGGGTGCCGAATCCCATGCCGGGCGCGATCCAGTCGTCATTGATGACCCGCAGCGTGCGGAACCCCATATGCGCCGGATCGTAATAGTCGGCGAAGGAAAACGTGTGGTGGGACTTGAGCCAGCCGTGATCGGCATGGCCGCGGTCGTCAGCTTTACGGAGAGTGATGTTCATGGTTTGTCGTTTGGTTGACCCCGCGAGAATGCGTCCGCCGCTGCCGATTCGGAAATGCTTTGTTGGTTGCCTGCTTATGCCTTTCAGGTATGACGGACACAAAAAACCCTCTCACTCCGGAGAGTGAGAGGGTTGGATTGCCTTGCCGCCTTGCGGCGGGATTATGGATTTTCCCTGACCCTGTAATAGACCCTTTGCGTTCCGCCCGGATAGGTATTCAGCAGGCTGTGGACGTAGCCCGTGGAGTTACCGGCTGAGGGAATGCCGTCGTCAAGTTCAAGCCATGTGTT
>JANNVM010000012.1:0-3649 GCA_031414455.1 Verrucomicrobiota bacterium | reverse complement strand
CCGCCGACTGGAGTTTCCTCGGCAATGACGGCCCGCGCTTCTATTTCCTCACCACTCACAAAGCGCCGAACCGGCGCGTCATCATCATTGATGTGACAAAGCCGGCCGCGGAGAACTGGCAGGAGATCGTGCCGGCCGGCAAGAACGTCATTGAGAGTGTCAGCATCGTCGGAGGAAAGATCTTCGTGCAGCGCCTTGTGGACGCGCATGATGAGGTGACCGTCTGTGATCTCACGGGCAAAGAGGTGAACAAACTCAAACTGCCCAACTTTGGCAGCGCGGGCGGCTTTGGCGGGAAGTTCACGGATAAGGAAACCTTTTACGCCGTCACCGGCTTTGATACGCCGGGTGCCATTTACCGCTACGATACCGACAAAGGCACAAGTGCGCTGCACGATGAAACCACAGTGGCATTCGACACCAAAGACATCGTCGTCGAGCAGCAATGGTTCGCATCGAAGGACGGCACGAAGATTCCTCTCTACACCGTGCGGAAACAATCCACGAAGAAGAACGGCGCGCTGCCGGTGATCCTCTATGGCTACGGCGGCTTCAATATCAGTCTCAGCCCGGCGTTCAGTGCCAGCCGCATTGCGTGGCTGGAGGCCGGCGGTGTCTATGCTCAGGTAAATCTCCGCGGCGGCGGCGAATTCGGTCAGACATGGCATGAGGCCGGCATGATGAACAGGAAGCAGAATGTCTTCGATGACTTCATCGGTGCGGCGGAATTCCTTGTCAAAGACGGCTGGACGAAACCCTCACGCATCGCCATCAGCGGCGGGAGCAACGGCGGCCTTCTCGTCGGTGCCTGCCTCCTGCAGCGGCCCGACCTGTTCGGCTGCGCCCTGCCCGCCGTCGGCGTCATGGACATGCTGCGCTTTCACAAGTTCACCATCGGCTGGGCATGGCAGGAGGAATACGGCAGTCCTGACAAATCCGAAGACTTCAAGACGCTGCTGAGCTACAGCCCGCTGCACAACGTGAAATCCGGAGCCAATGTCCCGCCGACGATGATTCTCACCGGTGATCACGACGACCGCGTCTTCCCCGCTCACAGCTTCAAGTTCGCCGCGGAACTGCAACATGCGCACGGCGGGGCAAACCCGGTCCTCCTCCGCGTGGACCTCCGTGCGGGGCACGGGGCAGGGAAGCCCACTGCCAAACAGCTTGAGGAAACCGCCGACACTTTCGCCTTCGCATGGAAGTCGCTGGGGATGCCGTAAGCGTGCCAACCATCAGGAACGGAGGCGTCTAAACGAACAGGGCGCGAGGCGGCCGGTCACGTCAACGCATGCGGGATTTCCCTTTGTCTTTGTCGTCCGACTCACTCTTCGGTTCCGCCTTTGGAGCGCGTTGCGGCTCCACCTTTGGAGCGCGTTGCGGCTCCACCTTTGGCACGCGTTGCGGTTCCACCTTCGGCACCCTTGGCGTGCGTGGCGGTTCCACCTTCGGAGCACGTTGCGGTTCCGCCTTCGGCACCCTTGGCGCGCGTTGCGGTTCCACTTTCGGCACCTTCGGCGTGCGTGGCGGTTCCACCTTCGGCACGCGTTTCGGCTCCACGTTTGGCACCCGTGGCGGTTCCACCTTTGGAGCTACTTGTGTCCCGCGCCGGGGCTCGGTCTTTGGTTCCGCTTTGGGCACCTTCGGCTCGACCTTCGGCTCAATCTTAGGTTCGCGCCTCCGCGTGTCTTTTGGCTCCACTTTGGGCCCAGGGTTCGACTTCTCACCGGGCTCGGCCTTTGGCACACGCCGGGGATCCATTTTCGGGCCGGTCTTCGGCTGATCTCCGGGATCCACTTTCGATTTCCGGCCCGTTTGATTGCCAGGCTGCGTGTCCGGAGCGGGTTCGGTCTTCACACCGGCGCGGCGCCCGGGATCGGACTTGTCGCCGGATTTGCCCTCTGGCATCGTGAATTCCCGGCGCTTCGGCGGGATGTTTTCTTTGGCACTCTCCCCGGTGACCTGAGCCACCACAGGGGAACGCGGAATTTTCATACGAACAGGCTCCTGCTGACCAGACTCGCCTTTGCCGGACTTGCCTTTCCGGAGATTCCCGCTGTCCGGCAGGCTGGCGGTATCACTGGCCAATTTCCGCCGCTGATCGCCGAAGTCACGAATCTCACGCCCGCGCTGCGAGAACTTCTGCCGATCCTCGTCATTCACCTGCTTCAATTTGACAGCACTGTCCTTATTGTCCACCAGTTTGCTGATGGGAGTCACGAAGCCAGCGTCCACGCGCCGTTTCGAATCCGGCCGGGCGGTGAATTCCTGAAAAGCTGCGAGGGTGCGCGGAGGCCGCTCGTCCCGGTTATCGCGATAGAATGCATAATTCTCCTCAACCCGGCGTTCCCAGCGGTCGTCGTGGCGGTGAGTCCAGCGCGCATGAGCATAAATGGGATCGTAGCCGTAGCCGCCGGAGTTATAACTATGGCAGGAGTAATAGCCGGACCGGCGGTACTCCTCAGCATAGTAGTCGCCGAAGTAGTAATGGCGGTGGCGGGGCCGGAGGAAGAGGTGATCAGTGAAGAGGTTGATATTGATCACCGTATAGGGGCGATAGAAATAGCCTGGCCGGGAATAATAATCGGCACGGAAGCGCACCGGCGCGAAGATCATGCCGCGGCGGGCGACGGCGTAGTCATAGTAGCCATCTACGTAGATGTAACCTCGCGGCGTCCAGACATAATAGGAGGGCACCCACACCCAATCCGGCTGGGCCATTTCCCAGTATCCCGGACGCCATCGGTAGTTGGTCTGATACCAGATCCAGCTCCCCGGCATCCATGAGTGATCCACCGAAGGCCGCCTGATATTCGGACCGGCCTCAATGGTGGCCGGCGGTTCGGCGAGGTATTCCACTTCCTCCGCGGCAGCATCAGCCCAGTAGCCGGAGACCCATTGGAATTCTGCTCCCGTTTCCGACCAGTAACCGGGCATCCACTGACGGCCTGGCGGAAGATTGCGCCAGATGCCGCTGACCCAGAGGAATTCGCTGCCCTCATCGTCCCATGCCCAGTAGCCGGGTATCCACGTGACGTTGTTTCCGTCCGGGCGCTGATCAGGCGGGAGTTCCTCGACAAGTGCCGGGGCAGCCCTGGAAACCAAGGCGCCGGTCACCGGCTTAAACGTGACCGTTTCGGCAAAAGCTTCATGGACCGGTCCGCGGGTGAGGACCTCGGCCCCCTCTTCTGCCATGACTCCGGCGGCCTCTGCCGCGGTGCTCTGCACGACTCCGGGGCCACTTAAGGATAAAAGGAGGATTGTTGCGGCGGTGCATCGCACGACCGGTCGAATCAAGACGCCTGGGATGAATTTGAGGTAACAGTTCATAGGGTTGGAGAGGGGAGCGCCGCTAATGCTTTGAAAAATCAGCGACGGCAATCGGTGGTGGGAGATGCAAGGAGCACGCACCTGCCGAATTCTTCAAGCCGGCACAACGTGCAACGACTTAAACGGAAACGCCGCCCGGAATATTCACCATCGCTCACCTGGCGACCGCCGATCCCGTTTATTCCTTAATGAGGAGTCCCACGACATCAAGCAACTGCTCGGTCGAAAAAGGTTTGTGCAGCAGATGGTCGGCCCGGTTTTGCTGCTCATCCAGGGTGGGAATGGCAAATCCACTCGTGATAATGACGGGAATGCCGGC
>JANNVM010000011.1:0-3651 GCA_031414455.1 Verrucomicrobiota bacterium | reverse complement strand
CCAGCCAACGTGGAGCGCTTCCTGAAATACTCCGCCGACCTCTACGATCTCGTCAATGGCGGCTACTTTGAACAGGGGCTCGACACCGCCAAAGAATTCCGGCGTTTTTACGGCCCGGGCAACTTCCTCAAGTTCGATCTGTTCCGGACCATGCATGGCGGAGTGAAGCGCTTTCTCAAAACGCCCCACATGCGGGACATTTTCGATTACTTCATCAAGTATGTTGGCTCGTCGGCCTACCGTGCGCCTGCGTTCATGAACTGCATGGCCACCATCCAGTTCCGCTATGATCTCTGGTATGTGGACGGCGGCCTTTATAACATCGCCCGCGGCTTGCAGCGCCTGCTGGATGAACTCGGAGTGGTGGTCCGGCTCAACAGTGAGGTGAGCGGGGTCCGCAAGCAGGGTGACCGGGTCACCGGCGTGATCGCCAACGGGGAGTTTCATCCTGCCGATATCATCGTCTCCAACATGGAGGTCATCCCGGCTTACGAAAAACTGCTGCTGGAGGACGAGGCCTTCATGCGTGGGCTCGATCGCCTGGAACCCTCCTGCTCCGGGCTGGTGATCGAACTCGGACTGGACTGCCAGTATCCTCAGCTCGCTCATCACAATTTTCTCTTCTCAGGGAATCAGCGCGAACACTTCCACACGGTTTTCAGGAAACGCCAATTGCCGCCGGACCCGACGATCTATCTCGTCGCCGCAGCCAGGACCGATCCCACCGTAGCGCCGCCGGGCTGCGATGGTCTGAAGATACTCCCCCACATTCCTTACATTGATGACAAACACCCGCTGACCCGGGAGGACTATCTGGTCCTGAAGGAGCGGGTGCTGGACAAGCTGGAGCGGATGGGATTGCGGGATCTGCGCCGGCACATCGTGTTTGAGCATTGCTGGACGCCGCTCGATATCCGCGAACAATACAACTCCAACAAGGGTTCGATCTACGGCGTCGTCAGCGATCGCTTCAAAAATCTTGCCTTCAAAGCGCCCAAGCAAAGCACGAAATACCCGAACCTGTTCTTCGTCGGCGGTTCGGTGAATCCCGGCGGCGGCATGCCGATGGTGGTCCTCTGCGGGCAGCACGTTGCCAAAAACATTGTCGCGTGGGACCGATGCTGATTCTTTTTATCGTTACGCTGGCGTTGTGGGCGGCCGGGTTCCTCCTGCTGCCGCGGCTGCGGGCATGTGACGATGTCGAAGGGCCAAAATCCATGCGAGGCCTCAGTCTCGTGATCCCAGCTCGCGACGAAGCCCATAACCTCCCGGTCTTGCTGAATTCATTGGCTGGACAATCGGATTTGCCTGGCGAAATCATCGTGGTGGATGACGGCTCGACCGATGATACTGCCGCCGTGGCCGCGCAACTGGGGGCTACGGTGCTCGTCTCGCAACCGCTGCCCGCCGGCTGGCGGGGCAAGACCTGGGCCTGCCATCAGGGGGCCCGGGCCGCCACCGGCGACCTGCTCTGCTTTGTGGACGCGGATACCTGCTTTGCAGCCGGCGGGTTGGCCCGGGTCCTGGCCTGCTATCAAGGCGGCGCGTTTTCGGCCGGCCCATGGCACGCGGTTCGCGAGCCATACGAGAACCTTTCGCTCTTCTTCAATCTTAACATGGTGGTGGGGACGGTGCCGGACAGGTTGTTCGGGCAACTGCTGTTGGTGGACCGGGAGAGCTACCAGCGGGTGGGTGGCCATGCGTCCGTGCGGGGCCGAATCCTCGAGAATTTCCGGCTGGCCGAAGAGTTTTCAGCGGCCGGAGTGCGGGTGCGAAGCGTGGCGGGCAAGGGGGCCATTTCATTCCGCATGTATCCCGGTGGGCTGCGCGAGTTGGTCGCTGGCTGGGTCAAGGGCTTCGCCGCCGGGGCCGCGAAGACGCCACGCTCTACGCTCTGCCTCATGGTGGCGTGGATGAGCGGTCTGGCCACCGTGGCGCTATGTTGCCTGTTGGTTGACGAATCGCTGAAGTTTGGGCTGCTCTATCTATTGTGTGCCGCGCAGGTGGCGTGGTTTGGACGACGGGTCGGGGCGTTTCGCTGGTATGCGGCGCTGCTCTATCCGGTGCCGCTGGGGTTCTTTTTCGTCGTGTTTGCCCTGTCATCCCTGCGGGCGGGTAAACGAGTCACATGGAAAGGACGCGGGATAAATGCAGATTGACCTGCCCGTGTTCTGGATAGTGACCCTCAACTGCGCCGGCTGGCCGGTTATTCAGATCGGGCTGGCATGGCTGTACACCCGGCTGCCGCTGGCGTGGTTCGAGCCACCGCAGCCGCTAGGATGGGAGCAACGCGGACGGTTCTATGAACGGGTTTTCGCCGTCAAACGGTGGAAGGACTGCCTGCCGGACGGCGCCCGCTGGATCGGCGGAGGTTTCGCCAAGAGCACGCTGGCGGGCACCGCGCCGGACTATCTGCGGCGCTTCATCCAGGAGACGTGGCGCGGGGAACTGTGCCATTGGTCGGCCATCGCTTTCACGCCGTTGTTTTTCCTCTGGAACCCATGGTGGGGCAACGCGGTGATCGTCGCCTATGCCCTCGCGGCGAATCTGCCATGCATCCTCGCCCAGCGCTACAATCGAGTTCGGCTGCGGCAGGTGCTTGCGCTAAAACTCAGGCAGGGGTGAACGACTCAGACGCGTTTGAACAGCCGGTGCCATGCCCAGGCCAGCCCGCTGCAGCCGAGGGCGATGAGCAGAAGCACCCGGCCCCGGATGTCGGCTAGTGCCGCATCGCGGGTGAAGAGATCCTGATAGGCCGTGACCGCCCAGTTGAGCGGAGTGAGAGCGCTGAACTGCTGCATGACGGGCGGCATGAAGGAGACGGGCACCATCACGCCGCCGAGCGCTGCCAGCACCACCACCGAGGTGGAGCCCGCCATGGCGGCTTGTTCGGTGCTGCCAGCGGTGCTGGCGACGGCGAGTGCGAACCCTACTGCGGCCACGGCTGTGGCGGCAGTGATCACGATCAACGCAGGCAGAGAGGCGGTGAGAAGGAAGGCCTGAGTGCCCAGAGCGGGCAACAGCCAGCAGCCCGCGGCCAGCATCATGGCGGATTGAACCACGGCCACGCCAAGGTAGAGAAAGAGCTTGCCCGCGATGATCTCCACAGGACGGACCGGCATGGTGAGCAGGCGCGTGAGAGTCCCCTCCTGCCTCTCGCGCAGCAGACAGGACGAAATGGGAATAACGATGAAGAACATCGCGAAGACAGAATACGCGGGAACATTGAACTGGGTCATGTCCGGAAGCTGATTGGTCTGCCCGTCCCGTGTGCTGGCGTTGGCGGGCGCGGCTACGGTGATGGCGTGGCCGGGGCGGAAGGCCGGGACGACGAGTTCATCCTTGAGCGCGGGCAGCCTGGCACCTGGCGGGAGACGCTTGCCAATTTCCTTCGGCAGCGCGTCGCCCCACGCCCGCATGGCCAGTTCGAACTCCTTGCCATGGGCGAGGCTCTGCAGCGCGAGCGTCACCAGTGCCCTGTAGGGAGCCGAGATCCCGGGGTCAAAATAGGATTCGATCGCCAGCGGCCCGGGTGGCTGCCCTGCCGGGACCGGCTCCGCCCAGTGGCGGGCCGCGGCGGCGGCGTTTTCCCCAAGTCCCTTTGGCAAAACCACAAAGACCTGCGCCTGTCCGTGGCTCACGAGTTCGCGG
>JANNVM010000010.1:0-7931 GCA_031414455.1 Verrucomicrobiota bacterium | reverse complement strand
GACGCAAATGCACGCCCTACCACATCGCTTTCAGCCAGGACGGCACCCGGCTCGTCATCCGGCGCGAAGACAACAGCGTGGTCCTCTACGAACTGCCCGCCGCCGGCTCCACCTCCACGGCGGTCACCACCCGCGATCTCTACACCCAGTCCGGCTCGATCCAAAACCTCGCCATTTCTCCTGACAATCGCTGGCTCGCCACCACCGGCGACAGCGGCGCGGTCATGCTCGTGCCGCTCACGGGCGAAGCGAAGCCGGTCAAGCTCCAGCTCTCCGCCGGCAATGGCCGCGCCGTCGCCTTCAGTGCCGACAGCCGGTGGCTCGCGGCGGGCGGCGACCGCCGCGTCGTCAATCTCTGGCCCCTCGCCGACCTCCACAGCGGCACCCCTCCCCTGGAACTCCGCGGCATGCCCGTGCCCGTCTTCACTCTCAGCTTCTCCCCCGACAACCGCACCGTCGTCGCCAATGGCATGGAGAGCGTCTGCCGGCGCTGGCCGTTCGACAGCCTCACCGGCGCCGCCATGCCCCAGCATCTCGCCGCGGAAGGCACCACCGTCGAGGACATGGACGTCTCCCCTGACAACGAATGGCTCGCCTCCGCCTGCACCGGCGAGTATTTTCTCGATAGAGAAGAAGACGCCGGCTACGTCGTGCTCTCGCAGATCAATGGCGGCTCGCGACTCCTCCTTGGCACCCACGACAACAGCGCCACCGGCGTCGCCTTCAGCCGCGATGGCCAATGGCTCGCCAGTACCGGCCGCGACGGCATGGTCAAAGTCTGGGACGCCCGCGCCTGCACCCGCGCCGCACTCCTCGGTGGCCGCGCCCCCCGCCCCCGCTTCATCCTGCCCATGGAAAACACCCGCCTCCAGTATGCCCGCCGCGTCACCTTCCATCCCCGCGGTACCCTCTACTGCTCCTGCGGCGACGGCATCCTCTTTGAATGGGATCTCTCCCTGCCCGACCCCGCCACTACCCGCCAGGCCCACGTGCTCCACTCCATCAAATACCTCATTCCCGACGTGGAAATCTCCCCCGACGGCCGCTGGCTCGCCCTCTGCCGCCACGGCTGGGACACCGCTCCCCTGCCCGGCTCCCGGCAGTTCAGAAATCAAGTCCTCCTCTACAATGTCAGCCAGCCCGGCCCCCCCGTCACCGTCACCGAACTCCCCGCCTCCTTCCTCGAAATCTCCCATGTCGTCTTCAGTCCCGACAGTCAATGGCTCGCCGCCGGTGCCGGCGGAGGCGGCCCCAATCTCTGGAGCCTCAACGCCCCCGACATCGCCGCTAGCCGGCAAACCGCACCCGTCGCCTCCCAACTCACCGCCGGCCTCGCCTTCTCCCCCGACAGCCAGCGCCTCGCCCTCGGCGGCAACGACGGCCGCATCCACCTTTGGGAATGGCAACGCCCCGCCGCCCTCCGCACCATTCACACCGGCCAGGACATCCTCTCCCTCGTTTGGCTCCACGACGGCTACCTCGCCGCCGCCGGCTCCCCCGGACGCATCCTCCTCTGGGACACCGACATCCCCCGCATGAAAGCCCTCGCCCACAAAATCGCCGGCCGTCTCCTCACCCCCTCAGAACGCTCCCGCTTCCGACTCTCCGGCGCTCAGTAGCGGGATTTGGGGACTCAACATGACGCCTCTGTCCAATAGGTCTCCAGCGCATGCATGATGTCATCCCCCCAATTGGTGGAATCCGGATCACTCGCCGAGAAAATCAGGAATTCGCGAACGATCGATCGTTGCTGGCGGTTGAGAAGCTCATACTGGGTGTGACCAAGGTGCTCGAAGTGAGTCAGGTGCCAAACAAAGTCGAATTTATACCCGCCCCTCAGCGTAGCGCTCATAATTGCGGGCATGTAAAACCGGAACCCTTCAGCATCCAGGAATGAGGGGCTGGCGTGGCGCTGATTCAGGACGCGATCCGGAATTCTGGTCCAATCCTCAGCCTCGTCCCGAAGGCGATATCTCGCCCGTACCTTTGGAGACTCCAAGTAATCCAGTGCCTTGGCCTCCCAAAGTCCGATGCCGTTGCCAAGCTTGACGCCGGCGAATGCGTCTTTGATGCGTTCGCACAATTCTTCGACAAACTTGGTACGAACTACAGGAGTGGCTGGTTGCATCGGCTCACAAGCGGTCTGTCTTTTTACTCCCGTCTGCTTATTCCCGGATAGCTGTCGCGTCACCTGCCAAATGACGGGAAACTGTCGCGTCAGCGACAACGGACGGTAGCCGTGGAGTTGCCTTCGGCTGACTTCGCTTCGCTACGGCTCAGTCCACGGGCAGCCCGCCGGCGGCCATTGCGTCGAGTCAGCGACGGCGGAACCCCGCGGGTGGCTCCCCATCTCGCGCATCGCCCGGGGATTCCGGTGTCGCTGACGCGACACGGTCACGTTCATCCCGCAGACCGTGGACTGAAGTCCACGGCTACCCTCCGTTGTCGCTAACGCGACAGAGAGAGTGAGCAACAGCCACCTGGAAGAGAACTGAGTCAGCTCTGAGATGGAACGACGGCACGATGGGTGCGAAAGCAGCCAGCGTGACGGAGTGATCGACCAACCGGAGATCATGTGACAAAACCCACGGCTGGTGGCTCCACTCCAGGGATGGTTAGTTGTGAGCGTTCGTCATCTTGAGGGAATTCAGGGTTCCGGCTAGTGGAGGAGTCCCCGGGAAAGTGGCGCGATCCAAAGAAGCCAAGTAATACCGATCAACGCTGATCCTGCCAGCGAGAATGCGAAGGATCTCCACGTCTGACGGCGCAGGTAAATGAAGTATCCGATCAGAGCCAAAAACGGAGCGATCACCGTGACGGCAAAGACCAAGCAGTGCCAGAGACTACCGAAATGAAAATTCCCCCGGAACAACACCGCCAGCAGCAGCAGGAGGAAGCCTGTCAACGCTGACGGGATGGCTAGCAAACCCGCAAGAATCTGAAGTGGCGTGCTCTGAGGTCTCATGACAGAAGACTATCGTTGCGAGGACGAGTGGTTCGCTGGGTTGGCCGAACGAGTGGATCTGGAACAAAGCTGTGGATTTGTGAGCATCTTTATAGGCGACAGTTTTGCAGGAATATAACGGGTGAGGGGCCGGTGGGGTCATGGTTTTGGCACACATTGGCGTGACAGGCGACAAAATTGTGGGGCTTGGCGCGGTGCAGCGGCCAATTTTACTGTTGGATATCACCGTGGTTTGGATGGGGACGGGTCTGGGGCGGCGGGATGGCTCACAAGAAGTCTGTCTTCTTATTCCCGCGTTGCTCTGCATTGGGGGCCCATAGGTGTGCAACATTCAAGCCCTCAGCGGTTCCAACTGCGCTGGTCGGGGAGGGGTGAGTCGGCGGAGTGGGAGTAGCACCGATCGCACGGGTATTCCGAAGCGCCGGCACGGAGACCAGGCCGGCCTCTGCCGCGGGCTTAGGCTTGAAGCCGTAACGCAGGCCTCTGGCCTGCCGTTCCGCAGGGCTTCCAGCCTGCTGCGCTCGCGCATCCGGGTAAAGAAGGCAGGCCAGAGGCCCTGCGAAACGGCAGCCGGGACGGCTGCGTTACAGGTTCAGGCGTAAACCCCGGCCTTTGCCAGCCTCATCAAGATCCGTGTCATCCGTGTGATCCGCGGTCTTTTGTTCCGAAATCGGGCTAAATTGAAATACCGAGTAGGATTTCCGTAACCAGCCGGGGCCTGTTTTGCATGGAACAGGTGGGGCGCGCTCATTTCAAAACCCGCGACACCCCGCCAACAAAACATCCATAACCAAAACATACCATGCAAACGAACCATCGAAAACAAAAAACCCGGGGCTTCAGCCTCGTGGAGCTGCTCGTCGTCATCGCGGTGATCGGCATTATCGCGGCGATCGCCATTCCCGCCATGAGCGGCATGAACGCGCAGTCCCGGGTGGCGACCGCTTAACACCAGGCGCAGCGGATCGCCTCCGCCTACGGGGAGGGAGAAGCGGCCGGGGCCCCGGCATTCCTCGCCGCCGACAGCGTGGACAGCGCCATGAACATAGTGGGCACCGGCGGGACCGGCGGAGGCAGCAACAGCAGCATGTTCTTCAAGCTGCCGGGCATCACCGCCAACATGGACGCAGGCAAACCGGTGGAGGAACAGGCGAAACACTACCTCCGCTGGGAGAGCAAGATGTTGATCTATGACGTCAACGGCGGCGCCTCTTCCGGCCCCCCGGCCAATGAGTGGGAATATTTCACCGCCTATGCCAACAACGAGGTGGCGCAGATGGTGGTGGGATTCTGGGAGTCATCGAATCCGTGGCCCGGCTATGAGTATGAGGTGCGGGGCGCGGAGATTTACCGGCGTCTCATTGCCTGATCCGGCAACAACATTGCCGCCGAAGCCTTCCGCGCCCTCTGCGGAGGGCTTTGTGCGTTGCGGGCGGGACGATCAACTTTCCTTCAACCGCGAGAGGACTCCACTGAGCCACGCGCGGGCGACGAGCTGGGCCTTGCGCCACTTGGGCAGGCTGTAGCGCTGGTCGAAGACGCGGCAGCCGTCGCGTTCCAGGAGATCCAGAGTCTCAGAGTAAATGCGGCGCATGGTCTCGGAGGCGAGCAGCGGGATGCGGTCCAGGGCGGTGTGGGCGGCCTGCGCTTCCTGATAGTAACTCCGGGCGCGGGCGATCTGTTGTGACATCAGACGGTGGAAGGCGTCGTTCATGCGGCCGGCGGCGAGGTCTTCCTCTGTGTAGCCGGCGGCGGCCATTTCGTCCTGCGGCAGGTAAATGCGGCAGCCGTTTTCGTAGTCGCCGTGGATGTCGCGGAGGATGTTGGTGATCTGCAGCGCGTGGCCGAGCGCGACGGCGTAGTCGCGGCTCTGCGGGGCCTGACATCCGAAGATGCGGGTGCTCACCAGCCCGACACACCCGGCGACGAGATAACAATAGCCGCGGAGTTCGTCCCAGTTGGCATAACGGCGCGGCTCAAGGTCCATGCTGACGCCGGCGATGATGCCTTCCATTTCCTCCACCGGCACGGCGTAGCGCTGCTGCACGGCAGCGACGGAGGATTCCAGCGGGTTCAGGTCCGCGGCGCGGCCATGCAGCACGTCGCGCCAGCGCTGGAGTCCGGCGCGGCGGTCATCGAGGGGGATGCCTTCGTCATCGGCGAGATCATCCACGACGCGGCAGAAGGCGTAGAAGACATACATGTCGTGGCGGCGCTGTTTGGGCAGGCACGCGAGCGCGAACGCGAGATTCGAGCGGCTGCGGCGCACGATCTCGGCGGCATCATCACTGGTGGCGGGGGCGCTCATGCTTTGCGGCGGCGGTCTTTGAGGGCGGCGGGGATTTTGTCCACCTGAATAGCAATCCACGCGCCAAGCATCCACACCGCCAGGGCCACCTGCACCGCCACGAAGAAGCCGGCGGTCAGCGCGAGATACCACGATCCGTCAGGACACAGCGACACCAGCCACCCGCTCAGCAGATGGAGCGCAAAAAAGTGAACGCCGGCCACGGCGACCCATCCAAAAAACGCGAGTGCCCCGGAAGCCCAGCGCCCCAGCGCCACGCTGATGACGGTGTGGATCTCGCCCGCCTCCGTGGAGCGCAGGGCGGTGAAGGGAAACCACACCAGCAGCACGACCGCAGGCCACGCATACCACCGCAGGATGCCGCGCACGTCGGCACTGAGCCAGTCCGTTAGCGGAAAGACGATCGTGCCGATCAATATCATGAACCACAGCCTGGCCGAGAATTGCCCGGTCATTTCCGCCCAGCGGATCTTCGCCTTCGCCGGGCCGCGGCAGACGGTTTCAAACGAAAGGAACAGCCAGCACATGAGCAGCGTCGCCGCGGTCGCCGTCCATGGAGCGGCGAGGAGCTTCACGATCCAGCGCCCGCTTTCTCCGCCCGCACCGAACCGCACCGCAGGCATGCCCAGCGCCGCGGTGGCACTCGCCAGCAGGATCAATTGCACCACCCGGCACCACGCGCCGGAAAATACGGCCGCGACTCCGCTCCACAACCCCCGCCGCAGCCCCGCGCTGTTGGCAAGGAACGCCGCGGCGAGCAGCATCGCGGGCACATCACCGCGCACGATCCATGTCAGGGCGGCCACGAGCGAATCCCCCGTCGCCATGCCCGCCGCATGAAGCCGCGGCGCGCCATTCGCCGCCGGCGCCTGCCATTGCCACAGCATCTCCGCCACCGCCGCGAGCACCGGCACCGCCCACAGCCACACATTTCCCTGACAAGCCAGCCGCGCCGTCCGGAACTGCGCGCGCCACGGCTGAACGAGGCAGAGCAGCACTCCGCAAACCGCCGCTCCGCCACCCCATAGCCATGCAGCGAGGTCCATCGTGGTGTCAGGTCAGCGGATGATTCCCCAGTGATTGGCGAACGGCCAGTAAACCAGCAGCGCCGGCCCAACGATGTTTTTCTCGGCCACCGGCCCCCAGTTGCGGCTGTCGAAACTGTTATAGCTGTTGTCTCCCATCGCCATGTATTCCTTCGGGCCAAGCGTCACTTCGTCAGAGCGGATGCCATTCCCCGGCCCGACAAACCACTGCCCGCCGCGGGGCGGCTGCGCCATGGAGTAGCCTTTGAATTTCCCGTAGTCTCCCTCCTGATTGATTACCTTGAGGGATCCCTCGCCCGTGGTCTTCTCACCGTTGATGAGCAGCACCGGCGGTTCCACCGCAAGCCGGTCGCCAGGCACAGCGGTGAGCCGTTTGATGTAGTGCTGGTTCTTGTTAATCATTTTGATGCCCTCGGTGCTGAAGACGAAAACGTCATCGCGGTGCGGCCGCCGGAAATGATACGAGACCTTGTCCACGAGCAGTTGATCACCGGATTCGATATAGCCGCGGGCAAAGAGCTGGCCGGGCTGCACCGGGACCGGCTTCGGCTTCATGACGGGCCGCCCGTCCGCCGTGGACATCGGGTTTCCGTTCTGGTCACTCATCGGTTCACCGAAGTAAACGATCTGTGGATTGTCATCGGAGTCCACATTCCCGATCGCAGCCGTCACCGCTGGAATATGGCATAAAGAAAAATCCTGCCCGTCCCTGATATCTTTAAGCAACTGCTTCGCCGGGGCGTAAAGGGATTCCTTTTGACCGTTGCTGAAATGCAGGGTCGTGAAGGTGAAAAAGTTGGCCTTCGACTGCTGCTGATAGCCCGTGAGGCTAACGCCGGTCCAGTCTTCCGGAATGCTCCAGTTCACGTAGTTCCGTCCATTCCACACATACTGCAAGCCCTGGAGGAGAAAGTTGGGAGTGTCCTGTTTTGCCTCAATCCGTGTGGCGATGATGCCGTTCAGTGTCGGCTGCATGGATGCCGTGGGGATCTTGAACGGTTGCAGGTAATAGGCGCGGATGCCGAGTGCCACGACGACGGCCACAATGATGACCTCCACGTTTTCCTTCAGCGGCGACGCATTGTAGTCGGGCACCGCGCCTTCGCAGACTTTGAGGAGCTTCTTCTCCAGCCCTTCCAGGCCCTCCCGGTCCCTGGCCTTGAGCGCGGCATCGTAAGCTGCCTTGGCGTCTGCCACCTCCGCCATTTTGGCGTCGGGAATCAGGTCCCGTTGATAGGCGATGAACTTTTTGACACCCTTGGAGAAACGGTCGGCCTTTTTGAGCCATGAGGGAGAGAGGAAGTGGAGCATGGGCGCGGGAATTGATGATCGATGATTTACGATTTATGATTGGGAAACATGGCCTGCGGCGGGGTGTGCCGTGTGCGCGGGGGAAAGGGATTTAGGCAAATCATAAATTCAATCACCTGTCTTCAGCACTGCGACAAACGCCTCCTGCGGAATGTTCACTTTGCCGATCATCTTCATGCGCTTTTTGCCCTCTTTCTGCTTTTCAAGGAGCTTGCGTTTCCGGCTGATGTCGCCGCCGTAGCATTTGGCGGTGACGTTTTTGCCCATGCTGCCGATGGTTTCGCGGGCGATGATCTTGCCG
>JANNVM010000009.1:0-4288 GCA_031414455.1 Verrucomicrobiota bacterium | reverse complement strand
ACCGAGGGCATGCCGGAGGGCGGAGCCTGGAACTTCGACAGCGAGAACCGCAAAAGCTTTGGCAAACAAGGGCCGCCGCGGCATCGCCCGCCGCGCCGGTTTCCGCCGGACGCCACCACACGCCACCACACGAGAAGTGATCGCGATGGTGAATGCGCGCTTTGCCAGCCATCCCGGGGCACTGGAGGAGTTCGACTGGCCCGTCACGCCGCAGGATGCGGAATGTGCGCTGGAGGACTTCATCACCCTAAAAGGGAAAATGAAATGTTCAAAAATGGCCTCGAACGTTGAAACGTAAGGATTTGAGCATCAAGGAGCTGCCACCCATTAGGTTCATCGCGGAGCGATGGGAATTCGCTGAAATACAAGGCTTTGGAAACTTTCCCGCAATCCCATTTTCCCTTTTAGGATTACTGATTACTTTCCGCAACTGCCCCTTGCCCTCTCCGCTGCCGGCGATAACTCCGCTTCCGAACTATGCGAATTGCCCTTGATGCCATGGGAGGGGATTTCGCTCCGCGAAACATGATCGGCGGAGCGAAGCTGGCGCTTGCCGAGTATGGACGCATTGAGACCCTGGTCCTCACGGGAGATGAATCGCAACTGCGTGCGGAGATGAAGGCCCAGCAGTTTCATGATCCGCGGGTGGAAATCATCCACTGCACAGAGGTGGTGGCGATGACCGACAGCGCGGTGAAGGCGATCCGGCAGAAGAAGGACAGTTCGGTTTCCGTGGCCACCGATCTTGTAAAATCCGGCCGCGCCCAGGCCGTGGTGAGCGCGGGGCACACTGGCGCAGCGGTCGCGGCGGCGATGGTGAAACTGCGGACCATCCCCGGGATTGACCGGGCGGCCATCGCCACGCCGTTCCCGAATCTCCACGGCATCTGTCTCCTCATTGACGCCGGTGCCAGCGTGGACAGCCGGCCGGTGCATCTCTTCCAGCAGGCCGTCATGGGCAGCGTCTATATGAAACATGTCTTTGGCATCCCCAATCCGGTGATCGGGCTCATGAGCAACGGCGAGGAGGATGGCAAAGGAAACGAGGTGACTAAGGAGGTCTTCGAAATGCTGCGCGCGGCGAAGGGACTCAACTTCAAAGGCAACATCGAAGGCCGCGACCTCGCCAACTCACCGGTGCATGTGGCGGTGTGCGACGGATTCATCGGCAACATCCTGCTGAAGGGCTCGGAAGGCACCGCCAAAGCGCTCGGCTCGCTGATGAAGCAGGCCATGACCTCCACTCTCTGGCGCAAGCTGCTCGCGGCCATGCTCAAGCCCGCGCTGAAGTCCGCCGCAGATAAAATGAACTACGAACACCACGGCGGCAGCCCGCTGCTCGGCGTGAACGGCGTGAGCATCATGGCGCACGGCTCCAGCTCCGCTCTCGCCATGAAGAACGCCCTGCGCGTCGCCATGGAAACCGTGCAGAGCGGCGTGAACGCCCACATTGAGTCCAAGATCGCACGCCACACCCCGTGAATGCCCACGGCACAGTTCCGCCGGCGTGGCTGGTCCGGATTCCGGAAGTCTTCGCAGGCATGGCCGCGGAAATTCTCCAGCGACTCGGCGCCGGCACCGCCACAAAACTCGGCAGCGAATATTTCCTCCTCAAATCACTGCCGCCCGCAGCACTGCGCGAGTCGGAGGCCGCGATATTCGTGCAGTGGAATCTGCCGGCGGAACACAGTTGGCCCTGCTGCCCGCAGACGATGGAAGGCTTCATCGAGAAAGCGGCGCAGACATTGCTGCGAAAATTCGGATCGCGGAATCCGCAGGCGATTCTGATTGGCCCGCTCGAACCCGGTTCGCCCCAGCCGTATTACAAATCACTCGCCTCGAATCTGCGCGGGCGCACGCTGCAGGTGTTTCCCAAACTGCGCGCCGGCACGGCGGATGAGCAGGACGGCTCAGCGGAGACACTCTTCTGCCTTGTCGGCAAGGAAGGTCTCTTCTGCGGCATGACCACTCCGCGCGACGCCAATGGCTGGCATCCTGGCGGGACGAAGTTCATGAGCCAAAGCCGCGCCGGCACCATCAGCCGCGCCGGAGCCAAGATCGCGGAGGCCCTCCACTACCTGCGACTCCACCGCGCGCCGCTCCCGGAGGGCAGCCACTGGCTGGAACTCGGCGCCAGCCCCGGCGGCATGACTTCCGAACTGCTCGACCGCGGCTTCCGCGTCACCGCCGTGGACCGCGCCCCGCTCGATCCGCGCCTCAACCGCCGCCCCGGCCTGACATTTCTCAAAGCCGACGCCGCCACCTTCCTCCCGCCGCCCGGTACCGTCTGCGACGCGCTCCTCTCCGACCTCAACGGCGATGCTCTCGTCTCCCTGCGCCTCGTCATTCGCCTGCTTCCTTACCTTCGTCCCGGTGGCCTGGTCGTCTTCACGCTGAAAACTCCGCACACCGAAACCCTGACGGATATCACCGCCCTCTGTCAGACTGTTCTCGCCAGCGCCGCCGCGGCCCACCTGCGCCTCATCGCGATCACGCACCTGACCTACAACCGTCAGGAATTCACCTTGTTTTGGGAGCGGCAGCCGTGACCGCCGCAAGGCTCACCCACCGCGAATTGCCGGCAGGTCCCATGCGGACGCGGCTTGTCACTTCATCGAGTCGAGCAGCCAGACGCCGTTCACTTTCAGGAGCCTGGCGGTCACCTGATGATTCTCCTCACCAAAGGACGTCACGGGCACGACGGTGGCGGTGGTGTCTTTGATCTCCGCCTCGACCTGCGCGACGCAGCCCGCGTAAAACTTCTCCGCCACGGTCCCAGGATCCCCGGCGGCATCATCGGCGGCAAGCGAGGGAAGCGACGCGAACAGCGATCAGTAAGCACAGCGTTTTCATTCTGGTGCGGGGATGCTCCCGCCGCTCCGCGCGCGTCAAGGCGGGAGTGCAGCTGGTCGCGCAGTGGGGGATGCGCCGTAAGTGTAGCGCCTCCGGAACCCTGGATTCGCACCGGGCAGCGGAGGATCCCGTCTATCGTTTTTGTCACCAGTCACTCATAGTTGCACCGCTTAGGCTGCGACTCCCCAGCTTGAAAACGGGCTGTCATGCGATGAAGCCGTGCTACCTTCGTACCCATGAAGTCCATATGTCTGTTGCTGATACTTCGGCTCACCGCTCAAACGGCCCCGAGTGACAGGCCGGCGATTGTACGGTGTCAGGAGGCGCAACGGGCGGGCAAATGGGACGCCGCGCTCTCCCATGCCAGAGAGTGGTTCCTGGAAGGGGGAGAGACGCAGGAGAACGAACACGCCCTGCAGGCGCTGCTCCAGGCGGCGGCACGGTTGCAGAGGATGGAAGCGGTAATTGCGGAACTTGCTGCGAAGCGCGCAAGGCTCTCTGTACTCGAACTGTGCCTGCTCGCATGGCTGCAGCATGGCAGCGGCGATCATGTCGCTGCGGTGACGATCATGCAGGAAGCCGCCGGCCGCGATGCCGCGATCGGATGGAGGCAGTTGTCCCGGCTGTACTGTGCCGGTGAGCAATACGCGGCGGCTGCCGATGCACAGTTGCACATCGTGGAAAATGCCGGCGGCGATACTCCAGCGAATCTGAAGCGGCTCGTAGAACTCATGTCCTGGTCTTCGCGAGAGGATCTCTCGCTTCACTGGCTGGAGGAATGGAAGCGGCGTCACCCCAATTCCACCGAGCCAGGGCTGCTCCGGGCGCTGCTCCACACATGGAAGGGGCAGGATACGGACGCTCTCTCTGAACTGGAGCAGGCTCTGCAGCATTGGCCGGATCATGCGGAACTTCTCGCCCGGTATGCCACCACACTTGAGCAGTTGCACCGTGAAGAAGACGCCCGCCGGGTGTGGATGCGTTTGTATGATGGCGTGCCAGGGGTGTCAGGCAAACTTCACTGGCTGCCCTGGATCATGAAACGTCAGTCGGTATGGGATGATGTTCGAATGGACTTTGAGCGCCGCCGGGCAGTCCAAACCAAAGACCCCGGGCCGCTTATGGCGTTGGCGGAGTTCCACACGCGGCGGAACGAACATGACCTCAGCCTGAAGAGTCTGCGGGAGGCTGTGCGCCTTGCGCCGCGGGAGCCGGCTCTTCTCAGTCGTGCCGCTGAAGCGGCACTCGCAGTGAAACAGCCGGCTCTGGCGGAATCGTATTTGGCCATGGCTGTGAAGTTGGACCAGTCTGCGGCCGCAAGGCAGCAGCGGGCATTGGTGCTGCTGGCAATGAAACGAAACCGTGAGGCCGGCGTCATTCTCAAGGAACTGGCGGACGTTCTCGACGCAGAGCCGCTGGCGGAGTTGGCCGTGGC
>JANNVM010000008.1:0-2630 GCA_031414455.1 Verrucomicrobiota bacterium | reverse complement strand
TCCACGCTGCGGTCAAACACCTCCCACTCGCGGTCGCGAATGTGTTCGAGCAGGTGGTCGCGGGAGAGAACCCGGCCCCTTGCTTTGGCAAGGCAAACGAGAAGATCGAACTCCACCGGACGCAGGGGCACTGCTTTGTCGGAGACAGTAGCCACCCGGGTGGAGGGACTGACGCGGATGTCTCCCACGAGGATGTCCGGCTCGAATCCCCCGGCCGCGGGAACCTGCACCGTGGCACGGCGCAGCAGCGCGCGCAGACGGGCGAGCAGTTCCCGCATGGAGAAAGTCTTCGGCACATAGTCGTCTGCTCCGACTTCCAGACCCACGATGCGGTCCATTTCATCACCGCGTCCGGTGAGCATGAGCACCGGCACCTGACTGCTGCGCCGGATGTTTTTGAGTACGTCGAATCCATCCATTCCCGGCAGCATCACATCGAGAATCACCGCCTGCCATTCGCCGCTGACTCCGCGTTCCGCACCGGCGGGCCCTGTATGCACGGCGGTCACCTCATAGCCGAATGGATCGAGATAATCAGCGAGCAGCACACAGAATTTCCGGTCGTCATCAACGAGGAGCAGCCGGGGGCGTTGCAGGGTATGGGAATCGGCGGACATGGCGGGTGGTCGGCGCATCATTACCGCATTCCGCCGGGGCGGCAGGCAGTTTTACGCGCCGTTCACAATTCCAGGCTCGCGCAATCACACGCCTTTTACACTGATGAACTGAGATGTGGCTCATCTCCACCAGATCCCCCATGAAAACACCTCTCACTCTCACCTGTCTTCTCCTCACCTGTCTCGGCGCCGCGGGCGATCCCCTGCTCTCCTCATGGTACACCAAAGACTCCGGAAAATACGCCCGGCTCTTCACCAGCACGGTCGCGGAAACTGCAGGCACAGCTGTCACGACATGGTCGCGCGGAGCCGGCGTGCAGAATGCGCCGGCCTATTCCGGCGTTCAGGAAATCAGCTATTCGGCGAACTACGTGTACATTCGCAGCACCGGGCTGGCCAGTCACGTCATGGGGCCGTGGTATTTGGATGCCGCGAAGTCCCAAAACTTTCCGAACTTCCCCGGCCACACCAACGCCATCTACCGCATCCCGCGCCATCCGGTCCCGGCGGCCACAAAGTCAGCCACCGGACTCGGCGCGTCCGGGTTCTATGTAAACGGCGTCGCCATGTTCGACATGCGCGACGCCTTTTCCTACAGGAATGCCAGCGGCCAGGATGCCACTCCGGTGAACGGCTTGCAGGGCGACGGCATCTGGAACCGCGAGGCCTGGCACAATGAAGGCGTCACCTTCGACGCCGCACTGGCTCACCAGGCGGGCGAGCAGTATCACTATCACGCCCAACCGCCGGCACTGCGGTTCCAGTTCGGCGATCATGTGGACTACGATGACTCCACGAACCGCTACACGGAAAGCGCAGCCGCTGTCATAAAACACTCGCCAATCCTTGCATGGGCCGCCGACGGCTATCCGGTCTATGGACCCTACGGCTACAGCAGCCCGCTGGATCCCGCCAGCGGCCTGCGGCGCATGATTTCCGGATTCGTCCTGCGCAACGGCCAGAACGGCACTACCGACCTCGCAGCCACCAACCGCACAACGCTGCCTGCATGGGCCGCCCGCGTCCAAAACCGTTCCGCCGCTCTCGCCGCTAATCAATACGGCCCCGACGTCAGCGCGGCCTACGCTCTCGGTCACTATCTGGAAGACTACGACTACCTCGGCGACCGCGGGCTCACGCAGGGCACCGACTTCGACCTCAACGAGCAAAACGTCCGCTGGTGTGTCACACCGGAATATCCCGCCGGCACCTATGCTTATTTCTGCACCATCGCCGCCGCCGGCACACCGGTCTATCCGTTCAGCACCGGCCGGCAGTATTACGGTATCGCCAGCGGCGGGACCGTCACCACCATCGCGGAGGCCGTCACCAGCCATTGGAAAGGCGGTCCGGACGCAGTGATGGAAATCACCGGCTTCTCGCGGGATGCCGGCACCGGGGCGGCGGCTCTCACCTGGAGTTCCGTGGACGGCGGCACTTACAAACTGGAATCCTCCTCCGGCCTAACCACCTGGGCCGATCTGCAAACAAACATCGCCAGCGGCGGCGCCACCACCAGCCGCACTGACAATACCGCCGGAGCGGCGCCGCGCCGGTTCTATCGTGCGGCGCGCACAGCCCTCGCCAGCTACGACAGCACCGGCAATGGCGGCACCGGGACCGGCGGCGGCGGCACCGGCATCCTCAGCGTCACCCCCGCCAGCGGCACGCGCGGCACGGCCATCACCCTCACCGTCAATCTTGATCCCGCCTACACGCCGCCCGCACCGCCGCAAAATATCGCCGTCAATTCCGTCACCATTGGCACTGCCGCCGGCACCAATCGCCTCCACGTCACGCAGTATCAGGTCACGGCCAGCATCACGCTTCCGTCGGCCCCGGGCACGCAGACCGTCACCGTCACCTTCCCCGGGCCGGCCGGTCAAACCCTCACCTACACCCTCGCCAACGGCTTCACCGTGAATTGATCGCCGCGAAGAAGCTGCTTGAGCCCCCGCCGCGGCAAGGCGACAGGGTGGCCCATGTACCCGCGCACCCTCCGCTGGATAGCCG
>JANNVM010000007.1:0-7975 GCA_031414455.1 Verrucomicrobiota bacterium | reverse complement strand
CCGCGGACGCCCTCGATGTTCCCGATCTTCAGGGAGGCGGCTGGGTGTGGAAATCGCTGCCTTCCGCCGCTACGCCACACCTCACGGTGACCAATACGAGCGCTGAAGACACCGCTGCGCCGGCACTCACCAGTGCCGTATTTTCGCAGCCGGCGATCAATGTAACCACCGCCGGAGTTTTAGTGCCGCTAACACTGCAAATCACCGACAACTTAAGCGGCCTGACGGCGGCGGCGGTTTCGCTGGAGCAGACGATCCCCGGCAGTCAGAACGCTGTGCTCGTGTCCGGGACGGCCAGTTCTGCCAACCGGACAAGCGGCAGCGCGACCAACGGACAATACCTGGTCCAGTTCTTCGTGCCGCAGGACGCGCCCGCCGGGATCTGGCAACTCCACTGCCGGCTGACAGACCGGCTGGGCAATACCGCGAGTGCCACCCCGCCGGCCACCCTGGCCGTGAACAAAACCCCCTACCCCGCGTGGGCCACCGCCCGGAATCTGACCGGCCCGGACGCTGAGCCGAACGCGGATCCCGACCACGACGGGCAGACCAACCTTGAGGAGTTTGCCTTCCATACCGACCCGAAACGCGGGCAGTTCACTCCGATTAGTTTGTCAGTGCCGGACCGGTTCTATCTTTTCCAGGGGGCGCCGCCGCTGCTGTATTTTGCCGGAGACCGGCTGCACCTGAGGTTTCTGCGGCGCCGCGGCGGCAATGCCGGCGCGGCCACGACGGTGCCGCAATTCGGCAGCACGTTCTTCGACTGGAGCCCTGCGGCCGATCTCACGGTGGTCCCGCTTTCGGCCGAGTGGGAAATGGTGGACGCGAGGGACAGCTCCGCGATGAGCGCCACCCGCCGCCGGCTGGGCCGGGTTCTTGTCACCGCTCCGTAAGCGCCGGAAAACGGGCACAAAAAAACCGGGCAGGAAAATCTCCTGCCCGGTTTTACTGTCGTTGAAAAATGCCTGCCCTGTTACGCCCGCGGGCGAACGAGTCTGCGGCGGAACCATTCCGTTCCGGCGAGTCCGAGGGCGAAAAAGGCGATTGCCGAACCGCCCTCCGGAACATCGAGCGCCGCGGCCCGGGCATCCACCGCCTGCGCCCGGACGGACGTTTCCCAGTAGAGTTGCAACCCGGTGGCGGAAGAAGGAATATCGGAAAAGAAAAACGAAGTGGAGTAGGAACTGGCTGCCCCGTCATTGCCGCCGGTGCCGGCACTTTTACTGACCTCAAGTGTGTTGGCATCACCCGCACCGTTGCCAGCCGGGAGGGAGTATCGCAGGGAAATCAACCATGAGGCGGCGCCGAAAGCATAGACCCCGCCCGGGTCATTTCCCAGTTCAATACTCAGGTGAGCCTGAACATAGGAAAACTTGATGGAATAGTAACCGCCCACCGGGCTCAGGCTCAAGGTATCAAGCGAGAGAAAATTGGCACTGGAGGCTGATCCATTCGATTCCGAAAATGGGGGCAGCGCCAGGCTGACTCCCGAGGAAGCTGTGAGCGTGTTTCCATTGACCGTCGATGCGGTGCTGGCCGAATTGACACCG
Organism: Verrucomicrobiota bacterium; assembly: GCA_031414455.1. GTDB lineage: Bacteria > Verrucomicrobiota > Verrucomicrobiia > Verrucomicrobiales > V1-33 > V1-33. The sequence goes on along the minus strand of JANNVM010000007.1, from coordinate 6,425 downwards.
ATGGCCTCGCTTCCTGAAAGCGACAGGCCGCTGCTATGGTTCGAATAACTGGCATCGGAAGCCGGTCCCGCCGTGTCGAGAGCGGCGGATCCATTCAAACTCGGTGCGGAGAAGCCCAAAGGTCCGTTAGGCGAGGAGACGCGGAAGGATAATGAGGCGGAGGCGGAAGCCGTGGACACGGCCTCCGCAAAAGGAACGGCCCAGCCGGCAACGGCTATTGCGATGACGAGATGGCGAGTTGTTTTTGACGTCCGCGAATGGAAGGTCAATCTGGTAATTTTGGAGGGGGCACTCATTTGTTTAATGGAAAACTCAGAAAATATTGTTTTCTGAATAAATTCCAATTAATCACAAAAGCAGTACTCGTGCCAACATTTACAAGTAATACATAATCCATTCAATGCCAAGCCATTACACTGCATTCACTCAGAATTAATTTTCCATATTCACCATAAGAATGTAAGTTTATTCGACACTTTGACAGGTCCCAAATATCCTGCTCAACCCAAAAACCATTACGAGTTTGCACAGGAGGCAACGGAGACAACAGAGGCCCAGGAATTTGAGTTCAAGATGAGTCGTGTTTGGGATTCAACCGGACGGTGAACAGCAGATCTTGTGCAACTAATTGTTTCTCCGTTTACTCTGTTCGCTCCTGTTCAACCAGTAATTGATTGGCGGTATCGGTCCTCGTCGTCCGGGCAGTTGTCTCGCACCTACAGTGCTCAAAATCATTGTCTTACACGTACCCGGGGCGTTGCCCTGGGCTGGCTTGCCCAAGGCTTTCAGCCCTCAGAAAGCGCCAAAGGCGCGAGAGATGCCAGCCTGGGGCAGCGCCCCGGGTTTTCGCAACCCGTTCATTTTGAGGGCTGAAAGCCCGACACAACCCGCAGGGCGAAAGGCGCTAATCAATTACGGGGGACCAGCGGGGCAGCTCTCGCCCCGGGAGCGCAGCGTGCCCGGCACACCTCACTCCGCACCTCCACCGCCCGCCTGGTTTGGGACGCGCAGGAGCGCATCCCTACCATTTGGAATGCGCGCGGCCCGCGGGGCAGCGCTTATGAGGCGTGCCCCTGGCGTACCCGGCGTTCCGTAATCAATTATTCCTCTGCCGGCTCTGCGAGGATTTTATTGGCCTCGGCAGCAAGCGTCTCCGGAAGACGCTGCGTGGCGAGGGCGCCCTGCAACTTCGTCCTGGCTTCTGCTTTTTTATTGGTATTCCAAAGAGCCATGCCTAAGCAGTAGAGTTCCTCCGCTTCGCGGGGGCCAGTTGGCGGGGCCTCCTTAAACAACTCCACCGTGGAGTCGAACTTCTGCCTGTAAAAGCTCAAAACAGCGAGGGTCCTTGCGAGATCTGCCGATTGAATGCCCAGCTTGCCCAGGGTATCGCGGGCTTTGAGGGCGAGATCGTAGCCCTTCGCACGCTGATCCGGATCGTCCACACAAAGGGAGGCCAATTCCTGCTGTGCCGGGGCAAAATCGGGGAAAATCCCGAGAATCCTGTTCAGAATGCCGGTCGCGCCCGCATCCTTCCCGTTTGTTGCCAGCAGTGCCTGAACCATGAGGGCCGGGACGTAATCCGGATCCTTGCCGAGTATTCCTGTCGCGGTCGATGCCATGGCCGTCAGATCCTGCGGAGAGGGATCCGGCGCGGTGAAGGCAAGAAACTGAACAGCCTCAGCGCCCCGGGGAGAATCCTTATCCAGCTTCAAGAACTGCTGCATGGCCTCCCGGGCTTCGCCGACCCGGCTCTGGCTGTAAGCGGCCCACGCGAGGCTGTAGAGCACCGGGGCACCGGGTGCCGGAGCGAGGGAACTTTCTTTAAGCTGTTGATAAGCCTTGAGATAATTGCGCTCCCCAAAATGGAGGGTCCCGAGGAGACCGGCGGTTTCTGCCCCGGGAGCAATTTTATAGGCTTCCTCCGCGAAGGAGAGAGCCCTGGTATGATTTTTCAGTGGCCCCATATTCAGCCTCGCGAGGCCGGTGGCGGCCATGGCCATTTTTGGATTCCTGGTGAACGCGATTTGCCATGCGGCATCAGCGCCGGCAAAGTCGCCCGCCTTTTCGCAGGCCTCCGCCAGTCGAATCTGCAGGAGAAGGTCCCCTGGATTCTCCTTGAGAAGTGCCTTGAGGCTTTCGATTCCGGGTTCCTGACCTGCCGTCGGCTTGACCAGTGTCAGTCTCGCCTTGATTTCCGATTTACCGGGGAAGTCCGCCGGCGCAGCCGCGGCTTTCTCCAGGACGGCGGCGGCAATACCGATCTCACCCATCGCGGACGCGGTCATACCGAGATGGAACTGAACTTCGGGCACATCGCCGATTTGCTGAGCCGCCTCCGTGGCGAGGAGGAAGGCTTCGGGGAAGTTGCCTTTCTTATAATGAATCCAACCGAGCGTATCGGCGATGGAGGCTGATTCCAACTTTACGGCACCGGAGGATGCGGGGTCCACGCCGGGCCGCAGACTGCGGGCTTTGGTGGATACTTCGAGGGCTTTGTCCAGTTCGTTGAGTCGTTCCGAATAAAGGACCGCGAGATTATTCAGCACCGCGGGAACGTCCGGGTTGATGGCGCGCATCTGTTCGTAGCGGTCACGCGCTTTGGAATACTCCTGCTGCTTTTCAAAGATCAACGCCGACATCATCAGTGCCGGAAGACTGCCGGGCTGCTTTGCCAGCACCTGCTCCAACTCCACCTGCGCGGGAGCCAGTTTCTGCTGAGTGACGTAGGATTGAATCAGGAGATCGTAGGCCGGGAAGAAACTGCCGTCCAATTCAATGGCTTTCCGAAGTGAGGCTTCCGATTCCGCCCATGCGTTGCGGGTCGCGTGGACTTTGCCTTCGGTAAAATGTGCGGCGGCGGACTGGGGCATTTTTGCCGTCAATTCTTTGGCCAGGCCGAGGGCCACATCAGGATGCTTGTCCGCAATTTCGAGATCGATCAGTTCCGCGACGGGCGTAATGTCGTCCGCGGGAGCCAGTTTGCGGGCTTCGGCAAACGCAGCCCGGGCCTTGTCCGCTTCACCAGCCTGGCGGAGAAAGCGCCCAAGCCGGAGTTGGTACTGAACATTTGCGGGGTCACTGGCTGCCAGTTTCTCCATTACGGCAGCCCCCTCTTTGAATTTTTGCTGCTGAAAACAGGCCTCCGCGAGCAGAGAAGCCGCTGGAACGAAGTCCGGTTTCTTCTGGAGAATCCCGGTCATCGCGGTCTCCACCTGCGCCCCCTGCCCCTTCCGCAGATTAATTTCAGCGAGCAGCAGAATCGCATCAACATAATCCGACTTCGGCACCGCCGCGATCGCTCCGTTCAACGCCACGGCAGCCTTGTCGATCTCGTTGTTCCGCAGGCAGGCGCGGCCCAGTTGAAATTGGACAATGGGATTCCCTGGATAGGCGGCGGCTAGTTTCTCGAGTTCTGCAATACCTTCCTTGCGATCGCCTTTTTCCGTTAGAATATCGGCTTGAAGCAGTCGCGCCATGAAGTTACCCGGGTCACGGGAAAGAACGTTCTCCAGAGCAGCGAGCGCTTCGGGGAATTTTTTTTCCGTGAGAGACAGCCCCGCCATCAGGGTCCATGCGGTCAGTGCGTCCGGAGCCTGCGTTGTAATCTCCGCGAGTAAGGCCTTCGCTTCATCAAGCCTGCCGGCCTTGGCCAGAAACTGCGCATAGTTGGCCCGTTCCGGCGAACGGACCGGGGCGAACTCCGCCGCGGACTTGAGCGCCTGTTCCGCGCCCGCGGCGTCATTCCGTTTCTGGCACAAAGCAGCCATGGCACTCCACGCGGGAACCGATTTGGGATCCGCGGCCAGCGCGTCGCGCACGGCGGATTCTACACCGGTTGGGTTCTCGTCCTGCGTGAGGATATAGGCTTTAGCCAGATGATAATAAGCGGAGGCATGGTCGGGAAATGATTCCACCTGCTGGCGATTGACCTCGACATCCTCCTTCGACCTTGCGGTTCCCATCAGCAGAATCAGGGCCTCGCCGTTTGCCGGCGCTTTTTTGAGGACGTCCGAAACTTCCTTTCTCGCGGCTGCCGCCTGCCCGATGGCCATGAGCGCTTTGACAAAAGTGAGCCTGAGGGGAAAATTATCCGGGGCGAGCCGGCAGGCTTCAGGAAGGAATTTCAGGGCCTCCAGCGTCGCGCCCTCCTCCATCCAGATGATCCCCAGCTGTGCGATCGCTGTCGCATTCGACTTGTCTTCGCGGAGCAGGTTCAGATATTCGATTTTGGCTTTATCGTACTCGCCGGCGTCGAAATAGCCTTTCGCACTTTCTGCGAAACGCTTCTTTTTGTCCCCTGAGCATGCAGAGAGGATGAGTCCCGCCATGAGAACGGAAAGAAGGCGGAGGAGGAAGGCCATGGGGGAGCGCATAAGGGTAGTGAGTTGATCGTTGGCAGGTGATAGTAGGTGAGAAGGCGGTCCGGGCAACCGCGGGAAGTCTGTTCGCCGGTTCATTCGCGATCGATCCCCAGTTTCTCCATCAGTTCGTAGAGGGTGGGACGGCTGACATCCAGTTCGATGGCGGCGGCACTGATCCTGTTCTGGCTTCTCTTCAGCGCCCGCAGGATTGTTTCCCGCTCGGTGTTTTCCCTTGCCTCCTTAAGTGTCAGGATCCGGTTTTCCGCGGCCTCTTCGAGTTCGAGGTCTTTCACCGTAACCCGTTTGCCGTCTGCCATGATGACTGCACGCTGCACCCGGTTCTGAAGCTCCCTGATGTTTCCCGGCCATGAGTGCTTCACCAGTGCCCTGATGGCATCAGGCGTAAAGCTCATCCCCTTCTTTCCGTTTTGCTTTGCACTCCGGTCCATGCAGGCGGAGGCGATGAGCATGATGTCCTCGCCACGGTCAGCCAGAGGAGGCAGAAGCAGGGTTACCACAGCGAGGCGGAAATAAAGATCTTCCCGGAAGGATCCGGCGGCGATCATCTCCTTGATATGGGCGTTGGTGGCGGCGACCACCCGGACATCGCTGCGGATTTCCTGAGTGCCCCCAACACGGCGGAAGGTCCGTTCCTGAAGAAAGCGCAGCAGTTTCACCTGAATCGGCAGCGGCATCTCCCCGATTTCATCGAGAAAAAGCGTGCCTCCGGAGGCACTTTCGATGAGCCCTTTTCGCTGAGCGCCGGCTCCCGTGAAGGAGCCTTTTTCGTGGCCGAACAGTTCGCTCTCCATCAATGATTCGGGAATGGCATTACAATTGATCGCGACGAACGGCCCCTCCTTGAAGCTGCTGCGCCGGTGAATTGCCAGAGCCGTCATTTCCTTCCCCGTGCCGCTTTTCCCCAGGATGAGGACGGGGGCGCTGGCGGCCGCCACCTTCCCGATGGTGGCAAAGACAGTCTGCATGGCGGAACTGTTGCCCAACATACCCTCGAAGGTGCCCGTCTCCCGGGTTTGCTGCAAATCATGGTAGGCTTTCTCAAGGCCTGCCACGTAAAGGCATCGCCTCAGCAGCAGCCTTAACTCATCGGTATCCACGGGTTTGCAGAGGAAATCCCATGCCCCCGCCCCCACGGCTTCAACGGCATTTTTCCGGTCACCCTGACCGGAAACGACGATCACTTTTGCCTGACTGTCCATCGTCCGCAGGGCGGCGAGGGTGGCGAACCCCTCTTCCGTTGAGTTCGGGTGCGGGGGCAGCCCGAGATCCAGCATCGTCAGATCCGGTTGGACCGACGGAAAGGCTTCCAGCGCCTCCGCGCGGTCTCCCGCCATGGTGACGTCGTACTCCGAGGCCAGCGCCCATTTCATCTGGGTCCGGATGTCTTCATCGTCATCAACAATCAGCAGTTTTGGTTTCATGGAGTCCCGGGTTTGAGGGGAAGGTAGATCAGGAAAGTGGTGCCGTGCCCTGGCTCGCTTTCCACCTGAATAGAGCCGCGGTGGGCATGAACGATCATGCGGCACTGAAACATACCGATGCCCAGTCCTTTCTTTTTGGTAGAACAAAAAGGGCGGAAAAGCGAATCCCTGATGAAGCCAGGAGTCATGCCGCAGCCGGTATCGGAGATGGTTACCAGTGCACGGCCATCCTGACGGGACGTCCGGACAGTGATTCGCCCTCCGCTCTCCATGGCCTCCCGGGCATTGATCAGAAGATTGGTTATTACACTTTCGATCTGCTCTTTGTCAGCCATCACCGGAGGAAGGGCCTGCAAATCACGAACTATTTCAATGCCGGGCGGCGGATTCAGAGCGTCCAATGCGCTCCCGGCCAGTTGATTGAGATCCACCGCCACCGTTTTCAATTCCGGTTTTTGACGAAGGGTGCTCAGACGTGAGATGATGTGATTGATACGATTAACGATGGTGCCGATTCCCCGCAGGGCGTCCTTTCGAAAGGCGGGGTCATCAAAATGCACGGGCAGATTCTCCAGCATCAGCCCAAGGCTGGAGGCGGCATTCTTGAGGTCATGGACGAAGA
>JANNVM010000006.1:0-5657 GCA_031414455.1 Verrucomicrobiota bacterium | reverse complement strand
CGGTGTCCACCCTTCAGGGTGTCAGCGTTGAAATGACAAAGTAGATCTAAAAGTGGGAATGGGTATCCGCGAAACCAGAGCAGATGCACGGCCGGCGGTCGGCGGCCGTCAGACGGGACGTTTGAAGCGGGCATCGTAGCGCGCCTGACAATCAAGGTAGCGCTTCTCGAGAGCGTCGAGACTTAGCGCCCGGAGAGTTTCCTCCGTGGCTACCGGTTCGCCAAGGAGTTCCTCCAGCATCTGCAGCTTGCCGATCCATTTGCCCTCGGCGCGACCCCTGGCCCCCGCACAGCGTCTCGCGCCCGCTGAGTTGCACGGAGAACAGCAGGTCGGAATGGTTTTGTTGCAGGTCGCGCTTCACGAACGAGGCCGGCAAAACAGTGAGACTGCTCCACTCGATCCGATGGGTCACATTCTCCGGAGGGTGTTTGCGAAAGAATGCCCCGGCCTTGTCAGGATCCGAAAAAACCGCCTTGAAAAAGCCGTCGTGCGGATGGGTGGAAAGGTCGAGATCGAAGAGAGAGTCGGCGGGATCGGACACGGTGCCACCTTGCGCCCAGCGCGAAAGGACGCAACCGTCCCGCCTTCCGCCTTTCCAGCTTCGGCTCACGTGGACGTTTGCACCACCAGGATTTGAAAGTCGCTTCGCTCCCGGGTCAGTCCTCGACCACCAGGCACAGGAAGCGGCGGGGCGAATCCAGCGTGACGGTGGCCGTGCTCCGGCCGTCGGGACCGGGGGCCGACTGGTTCACGCCTTTGAGCTTCCAGTCATGCAGGTCGGTGCTGGTCTCGACTTTGTAGGTGATCCCCGGACTCGTCGCATGGAAGCTCAGGCTCAGGGTGTTTCCATCCAACACCGGCATGGGCAGGCTGCCTTGCAGGTTGAGTCGGGGATCAAGGTCCAGCGCATAGGCCATCAGCAGGCTCACGCCGTCGCCGTTGGGGTCCTGATGGAGGTCGGTGTCATACCACAGGCCGTGCGACAGCAGCCATGACGCGGCGGGGTAGACCGCCTCGTCGACCATCGTCGCCGGGTAGCCATTCCATGTCGGCGAGGTGAAGCCGGTGCTGCTGGAGAGATAGTAGATAGTGAAGTCTGGGGCGGTTCCTTCGAACACCACCCATCCAAGGGAAGGAGCATCGCCAAGGAAGACCGCTTTGGCCAGTGGGCAGCCGAGGAACGCTTGGAAGCCGATGCTGGTGACGCCTTGCTGGATTGTCACCCGGTTAGCCCACTGCACTCGCCGAACGCCCAGTTGCCGATGGTGGTGACGCTGGAGGGGATGGTGACACTGGTCAGACCGCTGCAGCCGAAGAATGGGCCAACGAACTCTTCAGAAATATAACTCCCGAGTCCGGTGACGTTGGAGGGGATGGCGATGCTGGTCAGCCCGGTGCAGCGGTAGAAAGCTCCACCGCCGATGCTGGTGACGCTGGAGGGGATGGTGATGCTGGTCAAACTACTGCAGTAAGAGAACCCGTTCCCGTCGATGGAGGAAACGCTGGAGGGGATGTTGACGCTGGTCAGCAGGCAGCCGGAGAAGGCGTAGCCGCCAATGCTGGTGACGCTGGAAGGGATGGTGACGCTGGCAAAACCGCTGCAGTTGCTGAAAGCGAAGTCGCCGATACTGGTGACCGGCTTGCCGGCGATCACAGCGGGAATCTCGACCGGGCCGACGGCGGCGTCAGGGTAGTCTGTGATCTCAACAGTGGCACCTCCGACTATCTGGTAGGTGAACAAGCCGAACTGATCGGCCCGCAGTGGGTGAGAGGAGCAGAGGAGGACAAGGCCGAGCCAAAAGGTGCGGAAGGTGGCTGAACGATTCTTTCTCATGGGGATGGCTGGCGGGGTTGAAGAGTGGACGGGAAAAGTGGAGGCGGTGTGGAGCATTGATAACCAGGTGGGGCGATGCTCCTGCAGAGCCCACTTTATGCGGGCCGGCGTCTCAGCGCCGGGAGGTGCGGAACTGGTCTGGTCGCCGGGGAGAGGGTCCCATGGCGGGAGCCAACCGGTCGCGGTTGCGATGCGGTTTGAATTTTGCGCGATGGCACGCGCTCCGGTTGGTTTTTGATTTGTTGATGCAGGCTCCGCGCCGCCTTCGCCCTTCAATAATGGGCTCAGCAGGAGCTTCGCCCCACCTGGTTTTGAATGTCGCTTCGCACTCACGGCGTGACGGTCACGGTTAGTCGGACGAACTTGATCGTGGCGGTGCCTTGCGGGATCGTCACGGTGATGTTGTCAGGCGCGGCTCCGTTTTCGGCGATCATCACGCCGGGGCTCGACGCGGCGGTGTCGGGGCCGATGGTGTAAACGGTGGGCCAGTTCATGAGATCGGGTCCGGCCTGGACGGCCAGCGTGACGTCCGGCGTTTCCGAGACGTCGGCGCGGCTGAAGGTGAAGACGACGTTGCCGCCGATAGTGGGACAGATTGGCAGTCCCGCGGTGGACGGGACTTTGGGATTTCCGCTGAGAACGTCTTCCACACTGTTCGACATGCCATCCAAATCCGGATCGGCATCAGGCGCGGCGTTGGCACCGGTCAGCCCATAGCCGGAGGCCCATGCGGCGAAGCTGACCGGTGGCAACACGGTGAAACTGTTGCTGCTGGTGACGCTGCCGTGCGGAGTCACGATGGTGATCGGGCCGGAAGTGGCATCAGGTGGGAGAGTGGCGGTGATTCTGAGGTCCCAGTAGCTGCCCGCGACATGGGTGAAGACGGCGCTGGCACCGTTGAACAACACCGCAGTCGTTCCGGTGAAATCCGTCCCGGTGAGGGTCACTGTCGCCCCCGGCCGAGCGCTGGAAGGAGAAAATTGAGTGCCGGTGAACACCGGTGCCGGGGTGGGCAGCCAGTTCAGCTTGAATGAGCCCATCGAAGTGTCGTTGATACCGGCGCGGAGGGTGTTCGCAGCCTTGCCAGCCACTGCGATGAAGTAAGTGGTGCCGGCGGTGACGGGAAAGGAAAGGCGACTTCCAGTTAGGGAGCCAGTGTTGTCGTTCGAGGCCGCGACGGTGAGCGCCTCAATCCGTTCCCCGGTGTAGCCCGCCAGCAGCGTGTCGAAGGAGTTAAGAGATGTGCTGAAGGTCGTCCATCCGTCGGTCCCGGGCGTCCAGCGATACCAGACGGAAGCCACACTGTAGAAGCTGCCCGCATGGTACTGCTCATCCACTTCATGGGAGGCGTTCCGCGTGGTGGTGGTGAGGGTGCCGCTCGCGCCGCTGATGACCTCGGATTCGGCGAAGTTGTCGTTGGCGGGCGCGAAGCTGAAGGTCCACACATAGTCGTCCGCGGGCGAGGCTTGGGCCACGCGATTGAAATTGCCGGCCAGTGTTGCCCCCGAGAGTGCCCGCGCGCTGCCTTGCAGCCGGGCTGTGTGAGTTACGGCTGAGAACGGGGCACCCGGCACAAGCCGGCACACGCGGTCGTTGTCGGACCATTCGAAAGTGCCGGTGACCGGCGGCGTCACTACGAGGGCCGCCTCGACGCTGGACTGATCCATCGGTTGATTGAACCAGAGTTCGATCGATGCGTTGCTCCGGGTGCGGCTACTGGCGGGGAAGCTGCCAATGACCACGGGCGGGAGGCTCGTGCTGGTGATGATCTGGAGGGCGCGCGCCACGTTCAGCCGCCCGTGCGAGACGACCCTGTTCGCGAGAGAAGTTGGTTGATCAACCGATTGGAGCAGAGCGGCCTTCATTTCCTGCCATGTGGTCCCCGGGTGGGCTGAAGCCAGCAGCGCCACGGTGCCGCTAACATGGGGCGCGGCATACGAGGTTCCGGAGAAACCTGTGACGAACGTGTCGGCTGTGTCCGTGCGGTAGGTCGTGGAAATACCGGCTCCCGGTGCGGCGAGATCGACGGTGGAGCGCCCAAAATTGGAAAAATCGGCGAGAAGGTCGGATGAGTCGGTCGCTGCTACGGAGATGACATAAGGAAGGTCGTAGCAAGCGGGCCATCTGGAGTAAACATCATTGTTGTAAGGGGAGTTTCCGGCTGAGCAGATGGAGAGAATGCCCTCACGCCCGGCTGCTTCAAAGGCGTCGAACTGTGCCTGATTGTAGTCCAGGAAACCCCAACTGTTGTTGATGGCGCGCACATTGACACCGCGCCGCTTCATCTGGATGGCGTATTCATAGCCCTCGAGGGCACGATCGAGAAAGAGCCGGGCAGTCGAGTTGATCGGGTCTCCGCCGTTCCTCCGGAGCGCCATCAGTTGTACCGACCATGCGACGCCGGCGAGACCCTGGCCGTTGTTTCCGACAGCGCCAAGGATTCCGGCGACGGCAGTACCGTGAAAGAGCTTTCCCGTGACTTCCACTTGGCCGAGGTCCATGGGATCGCTGTCATGGTCGAAGGCGTCAATGCCAAACACGTCATCCACATAGCCGTTATTGTCATCGTCGACGCCGTTGGTGGCTTTGTCGTGGCTGCTCGCATCCAGACCGGTCTCGCCCGGATTCCGCCACATGTTCGCGCTCAAGTCGGGGTGGTTGTATTTGATGCCGGAATCCAGCACCGCGATCACCACGTCGCTGCTGCCCGTGGTGATATCCCACGCCGCCGGGGCTCCGATCTTCGCGAGGTTCCATTGTGTCGGATAGAGGGTATCATTCGGCACTCCGCAGAGTTCGCAGGCGCTGTTCCGCTCCACGCAGGCGACTTCGGGGAGTTGGCGGTAGCGCGCCAGCCCTTCGCTCACGGTCATGCCCCGGGGAAGCCGCACATGCTGCCAGCCGATGGCCTCGAATGAGCGGATGACTGTTGCGCCCATGCGAGCGTGCGGAGATGGCGCAGCCATTCCAGTGCCGGGGCGCAGTTTTACCAGTAATTCCCCTTCGGCAAAAGCGCATGGCGGCGCAGCGGCCGGTTGCGCAAACACTCCGGTCCCGCAGGATGCCAGCGGGGCGGTTGGAGCCGGCTCGACGGTCAGCGAGGGGAACAACCCTGCCGGTTCGTCGAAAGAGGTGGTCACACTCAGCGCCGCAGCGGGTGCGGTGGTCGCCGGCCAAAAGCGTTCCAGGCCGGGAACGGCGGGGCGCATCAACATCTGGACAGGCTCGCCGGCGGGTGAGGGGATCGCAGTCAGGATTGTTAGCAGGAGGGTGGACACAGCAGGTGATTTGGCGCGGGCGTTTGGAGTTCGCGCGGGCGGCGAAGGCCCGACTCTCTCCGCGAAAAGCTGCGGTGCCCGCAGCAGTCCAAAGCCTTCGGCGATCACGCGGCGGCTACGATCCTTGAATGCCGCAGGCCCTGGACTGCGCCAGGCATTGCCGCTTTTCTCAGGAGGCGTCCGATGGCCAGGAAGTTTGATGAGAGTCTTCATGTTAGTTTTCTTTTCTTTTCTTTGCTTTGGTTTGTTTCTTTACTGCTAATCATTTCCCGTCCGCGGCGGGCTCGACTTCCACCAGCGTCACCCTCCCGAGGTAGAGGTCCGAGCCGGGTCCGGCGGTGTTATGCACGGAGAGGGCGAGCGTGTGGGGTCCGGGAGCGAGGGCACCGGGCAGCGGAAAACGATGGTCCACGCCTTCGTCGTCCACCGCCCTGACCATTATGCAGTGGAGGAGATAGGCCTCCCCGCCGTCCCCGACGTTGTCGCGGAGGACTTCCCTGCCGTCGAGATACACGATGATCCCGTCGTCGCGCTGGCAGCGGAGT
>JANNVM010000005.1:0-19543 GCA_031414455.1 Verrucomicrobiota bacterium | reverse complement strand
AAGACGTGAACCATGCGTCCGGCGAGAATGGTACCGGCGAAAAGGTCCGCCGCGCGGCCGATGGCGGCGTCCTGCGCCGCGACGACATCGAGGAGGCGGCGGCATTCATGGAGAAAAGTGGCGCTGGGAGTCATGGGAGGTTGAGCGATGCAGGTTGATGGTGGAGAGGAACTGCTCTCCTCTCTCCACCCTCCAACTTCAACTCTCAACACTCTCCATGGATGAAAGTTTCGTACGCGCCCAGATGACCGGCGATGACTTCCGCCGCCTCACCGCTGCCTTCTACCGCCGTGTGAGAACGGATGATGTCATCGGCCCCATGTATCCGCCTGACGATTTCGCGGCCGCGGAGCAGCGGCTCGCGGATTTCCTCTGCTTCCGGCTCCTTGGTGATCAGAAATACATCGAAGAGCGCGGTCATCCCCGGCTGCGCATGAGACACGCGCCCTTTTCCATCGGGATCGCCGAACGCGACCGCTGGCTGGCCCTCATGGAGGACGCGATGACGGAGACTGCCGTGCCCGAACTTTCCGCTGCCGTCCTGCGGGCGCTGTTCAGTCAGGTGGCGGACTTCATGCGAAATCGCGCCGAGACCCCGTCGCCGGGGCACCCTTGACGGCGGCGGCAGGACGATTCCATTACTGCCGTGCAACTTCTCCCGCTCAAGGCCTACTATCCGCACCTGATCTTCTTCGGCGTCTTCATCGCCGCGCTGGCACCGGTGCTGTATTACTATCAGCGAAGGAATCCGAATCCGCGCTTCCGCCCCGGTTTCGGAGAGATGACCCTGGTCTCCGTCGTCGCCCTCTTCCTTGGCGGCATCGCGTGCTTTCTCCTCGGCAATGTTTTCCGCGGTGAACAGAAATCGCCGGAGAAATTCAATCACGGCGCAGGCTGGTCGAAGGACTCCAGCACCTCGCAGGATACAGGCGGTTCACATTCCAAGCGCGGCAAAGATTGAGCGCTCCCAGGCGTCATGCCGGCACGCGCCTCTCCGGCCGCGGAGCCGGTGAAATGACTTTTCATGGCGGGATGCCCCCGCGAAGCCAAATGCGGAGCGCCCTGCGGGAGCGCAAACCTGGTGCGGGAAGTGAAGGGGTCTCATGGATTCCCGCGGATCGCACTTGGCACCGCTGTCAATTCGCGCCACTGCCCGATGTGATTTCCATCCTCGAATCCCTGCGCCTGCTGTCAGAGCCCACGCGGCTGCGGCTGCTGCTGCTGCTGGACCGTGCGGAGCTCACGGTCGCGGAGCTGCAGGAAATTCTGAGCATGAAGCAAAGCCGGATCAGCACGCATCTCGCGCTGCTGAAGAACGCCGGTCTCGTGCAGGTGCGCCGGGCGGGAAAGAACAGCCTCTACTCGTTCGACCCGCGCGGTGCCGGGCTGCGCGATGTGCTGCGCGGCGGCGCGGAGGAACTCGGGGAGGCCCGGCGGGACCGTCAGGCGCTCGAACTCACCCTGCGCAAACGCGCCGACGTCACGCGCGCCTATTTTGATCAGCTCGCCGGAAAATTCGGCCGCAGCTATTGTCCCGGGCGCGGCTGGAAGGGACTCGCGGAAGCGCTGCTGTTGTTGATGCCGCGGCAGATCATCGCCGACCTCGGAGCCGGCGAAGGCACCTTCTCCCAATTGCTGGCGCGGCGCGCGGAACAAGTCATCGCCGTGGACAGTTCGGAAAAGATGGTGGCCTGCGGGACACGCATCGCGGCGGAAAACGGCTGCACGAATCTGGAATACCGTCACGGGGACATTGAGTCACCACCCATCGCGGACGCTGCCGTGGATCTCGCGTTTTTCAGCCAGGCGCTCCATCACGCGCAACAGCCGGCGCAGGCGGTGCGCGAGGCTTTTCGCATCACCAAACCCGGCGGCCGTATTGTTATCCTCGATCTGCTGAAGCATTCCTTCGAACAGGTGCGCGAATTGTATGCCGACGTCTGGCTGGGGTTCGCCGAAGCGGAAATCTACGGCTTCCTCGTCGACGCGGGCTTTCGCGACATCCACATCAGCGTGGTGGACCGGGAGAGCGAGCCGCCGCATTTCCAGACGCTCATGGCGGTGGCCGAAAAGCCGGATTGATCAGCGCGGAACCGCAGGCCGCCGCTTCAGCCGCCATTCGAGCGCCGCGGCGGTGAAGATCAGCGTGGCGAGCGGCAGCAGGCCGATCTTCAGTTCCGGTCCGATCCACGGGATGCGGGTCGCACCGGCAGCGAGTTGATAGCCTCCGGCCTCCAGTGCCGACGATGTTTTGGTCATCCCGGAGCAGAGGGCGTTGGAGAAAATCCAGCCGGCGTGCAGGCCGATGGGGAGCCACAGCGAGCGGGTGGCGCAGCGGGCGCGGGCGAGGATGACCCCGATGGCAAAAAGCGTGAGGAACTCAGAGGTGAACCGGGTGGGCTCGGCCGTCTTCCGGAAGATGGCGGCGGTCATTTGAAATCCGGAGTTCCAGCTGATCCGCGAGTGGGCGAACGGCTTGTATTCCGCCGCGATCATCCAGTCGCTCCTGTCCGGATGGGTGCGCAGCGTGTCGGCCAGATACGGCCAGCCGGGACCGCGGAGCACCTTGAGGGCGGCTTCACGCTGCCGCGGCTCGGTGACAAGCACATCCGGTGCCTTGATAAGATGAAGGATGGAAAACAGCGCTGACACCAGGATGATGGCGATCCACGGGCGCGATGATCGCAGCGCCACACCAAGGAACACGCCGCGGAAAAGCCATTCCTCCAGCAGCGCCGCGCCGATGCCGCTGAGCACCGCGTGCGGGATGATATTGCCCCACTTGATTTTCTCCTCCATAACATACGCCCCGATCCCCAGCAGCAGCGCCGTGAGCAGCGCGAGAAATCCCGCGGCGAGGACAAACCCCGTGAGCGCATCGCGTGACGGCGCGGGATTCTTTTCCAGGCCTTTGTTGTCACCGGAAAGCCGCATCCATTTCAGAAATGGCCACAGCAGCCCCAGCGCCGAGAGGAGAAAGGCGCGGTTATAATAACTGTCGAACTGGTGCGACGTGAGTTTGTGCCCGATCCACCCGATGACCGGCGTTTCGGTCTGTTTGAAGCTGACAATGATCCCCGCAAGCCATTTGCCGGCCCAAAAGAGCGGCGGTGCCAGTACGGCGCCCAGCGCGAGCACGGCGGCGAGGAATACGAGGATTTGGAAATGGGAACGGCTCATGGACGGGGAACCCGGGGGAGGAAGGACTCAGTCCGCCTGCCCTGGATGGGCGAAGACTTCCATCCATCTCACATTTTCCGCAACCAACTCTATGAATCCATAATCAGGCTGACGCCATTTTTCAACGCGCAGCGCTGGACATTCGGCGGGAAGGACGCTTCTCTCGCGCCTGTCTCAGCCTGCCCTGCCATGTCCGGAATCAAAACCCACCTCACTGCCCCCGACGCCAAACACATTGACCTCCCGTGGTGCCATGTGGAGGAATTTGTCACTCCCGCGAATGCCGGCAGTGAGGAACTCTACCTCTGCCGCGCCACGTTTCCGCCGGGTGAGGCGCATCTGTTTCACTATCATCCAGGCCGCGAGGAGATCATCTACGTGCTCGAAGGCCATGCCGAGCAGTGGGTCGGTGAGGAAAAGCGCACGCTCAAAGCCGGCGAAATGGCACTCATCCCGGCGGGCATGCCGCACATGACTTTCAACCCGGGGCCGGACACGCTCAAGTTCCTCGCTGTCCTCAACAACGTCCGCGGCAGCGAACCGATGGTCGTGGACTGTTTCAAAGAGGAACCGTGGGTCAGCCACTTCACGCCCATTGAGTATCCGCCTGTTTAATCAGAGTGGTGCCCGGTTCTCAGTGCTCAGTTCTCAGTAACCGGGCACCGGGCACCGAGCACCGAGCACCTAAACTACCACCCACCCCAAATCACCATGCCCAACGTCTGGACCGGAAAAGGAAACCCCTACACCCGCACTGAAGTCATCGAACGTCTCCACGAGACGCTGCGGAAGAATCAGCCGATCATCGCGGCCGGCGCAGGCACGGGCATCAGCGCCAAGTTCATCGAGAAGGGCGGCGCGGATCTGATCATCATTTATAACAGCGGGCGCTTCCGCATGATGGGCCACGGCTCCACCGCGGGCATGATGGCTTACGGCGACGCCAATGCCATCGCCATGGAGATCGGCGAGTACGAAGTGCTGCCAGTGGTCGAGGACTGCCCCGTCATTTGCGGCGTTCACGCCACCGACCCGCGCCGCCGCATGTGGCACTGGCTGGGCAAAGTAAAGGACATGGGCTTCAGCGGCGTGAACAACTTTCCCACCCACACGATCATAGACGGACACTTCCGCGGCGTGCTCGAAGAAACCGGCATGAGCGTAAAGAAGGAGTATGAAATGGTCGCCCTCGCGCGGCGCATGGATCTCTTCAGCGTCGTTTATGTCGGCTCCACAGAGGAAGCCCTCGAAATGGCCAAAGCCGGCGCGGATGCCATCATCGCGCACGTTGGCACCACGGTCGGCGGCAGCATCGGTGTCACCAGCGCTGTCGTGACATGGGACTTCGCCATCAAACGCACTCAGGAGATCATCGAAGCCGTGCGCACCGTGCGGAAAGACGTGATCTTCCTTGCCCACGGCGGGCCTATCAACACCCCTGAGGACGCCGACCGCATCATGAAGGGAACCGACGCCGTCGGTTTTGTCGGTGCCTCCAGCCTTGAACGCATGGGCGTCGAGCAGTCGCTCGTGGACCTCACGAAGCGCTTCAAGGCGCTGGATTCTCCGAAAGGAAAATCGTTCCTCGGCTGAGTGGAAAAATCAATGCCGCCCCCACTCTGATGAGGCCGGGACGGTCTTGGCGGATCCGGTCAGGCGCGGCCCAGATAGGTGCCGTCCTCAGTCTTCACGCTGACCTTCTCGCCCCTGTTGATAAACAAAGGAACCTGCACCACCAGCCCGGTTTCCATCGTGGCCGGCTTGTACATGTTATTCGCGGAGTCACCGCGCACGCCGTCGGAGGATTCGGCAACGGTGAGAATCATGGAGGCGGGCAACTCGATGGACGCCACGACATCGTCGGTGAAGACGAGAATGTATTTGCCGCCCTCAAAGAGATAGTTCTTCACCGGGGCCACCATCTGCTCGCCGACGAGCACGTCGTCGTAAGTCTCCGGGTGGATGAAGTGATGGCCGCTGCTGTCCTTGTAACTGTACTCGTGATCAACCTTGGTGAGGTTCACCGCGTCGAGCGACTGATTGGAAGTGAGGCGGAGATTGGTGACGCTGCCGCTGGAAAGACTGCGAATGGACATCTGGACGTAGGACGCCATGCGCGGCGGCGTCTTGTGCTCCATGTCGGTAATGATGCAGACGTCGTTGTTGTGGCGGACGGCGTGTCCGCGGCGGAGGTTGATGACGGGTGTGGATGCCATAAGGGCCGCGGTTTTAGGCCGGGTTTCCCCGTCTGCAAAGCGGAGAATTTCGGTGGCTTCGGGCGTGCCAGGGCTTGCGCATGAACGGTAACGCAGCCGTCCCGGCTGCCGTTGCGCAGTGCCTCTGGCCTGCTTTCTTCCCCGGGATTCGTGCGCGCGGCAGGCTGGAAGCACTGCGCAACGGCACGCCAGAGGCCTGCGCTACGGATTCAGGCGTAAGCCATGGCGGCGTGCGGCCCGGCCCGGTCCCTCCGGCAACTGCCGGACGACACGGACACGACGGGGGCAAAATCCCCGGCGATCCCAGGTTCACCGTCGTCTGCGCCGGAGCGCGAAGGCGATCGCCGCTCCGCTCAAGGTCATCGTTCCGCCTGGTTCCGGGATGACGGAGTAGCCGTATTGCAGGTGATCAAAGCGGTTTGTGTAGCCGATCAGCACGCGGGCGATCCCCCGGTCGGCATAAGCACCGACAAACTGATCGCCGAGCGAGGAAAGCTCCTGCGTATCATCAGGAACAACGACGACCGGCACACTCATGATGCCGTCCGACAGCGATTGTCCTGCCGGATCGAAAAATTGAAAGAAGCGGCTGTAGCGCTCGGGTGAAGATTCCGGTATGAAACCCAATAGAGAAAATCCAACAAACCTCGGAAACAGCCCGTTCTCGTTTGGAGTGAAGGTAATTTCAAACGTCCAGGGTGCGCCTAAATCTGTTAGGCCGGAAGTGGTGTACTGAACGTAACATAATGCGCGATCATCAAGAACCCCGTCGTCTTCATCCACACCCTGGAATCGCGAAATTCCGCCCCCGCGGATATTCACATTCGGAGTGCTGAGGAGGCGGTCTTCGAAGGTTTCGAGATACCCATTGCCTGCTTGAATCTCTGAATTGAACGGGCTGTCGGATCGCTGCCGGTAAGAAGTGGGCCCGTAGAAGACGGCAGCCTCAGCGGAGTCCATAATACAGGCGAGAGCCGATATCGGGAGCAGGAGCTTGAGGGCAAAGTGGGGGTGGCGGTGATTCATGGCGGAATTGTTCCTGTAAATAGCCCCGTCTGGGCGGCCACATAGCATAAGGTGTAGCGGCTGGGATAAAGATTAAAGGTTTGGTCGTTATAGACCCTGTCATTGCTCAGCCAGCACCGATACTGCTCTACTCCTGAAGCGAAATTATACGGCAACCCATCGGCCGGGTTTATCCGGCCATCCTCGTAGGTGTAGGACCATTCGTGCAACAAATCCAGACTGCCCCGGCGCATCGCCTCGGCTTCAAGGACTTTGCGGAACTCCTGAGCAAACCCGTCGAACCGCTGCCTCATATTGAGGTAGCCGAAGGGTTCGTCCTTTTCCCAGTTAAGCTGATTACTAAAAGCCGCCTTAAAGCCAGAGGTTTGACGCAAGTAGTTGAGCGGCTGTAAATTCGCAGGATAGCCACCGGGAGGAGTGAATCCCGAATTTAGATAGACGTCCCGGTCACCCGCCCCGGAAAGGCCGTAGCAGTGGTCGTCAGCTTCCCAAATGATGAAGGCGCCACTTGAGGTCCACGGGATGGTGCCATGCGCGTGTATCCGGGTGCGGGGTTTTCTTTGCAGGCTGGTAAAACTTCCCGGTTTTCTGGACAGCCCCGCAGCAGAAGCTGCGCTGAAGAGGTCGCCCGCCGGGGTCCGGTGAGCGAGCAAAGAGGACTATGTCGGCGAACTCTATAGCAAAACTCGTCCGCGGGGGAAGACCGATCTTCACCTTTTTCAGCAGATGAAATGTGGCGGAGGCGGAAACACGACTATTCCCATAGACAATAGGGAGAATTCGCTTGCGCAACGCCTTGAGTGTTGCTAATACCGGGCTCCAACACCTCATGTCCACGTTTCACAGTTATAACATCAGTCACCTCCAGCAGCTCGAATCCGAAGCCATTTATGTGCTCCGGGAGACGGCGGCGCAGTTTCGCAATCCGGCGCTGCTGTTCTCGGGAGGCAAGGATTCCATCGTGATGGCATGGCTGTCGCGGAAGGCGTTTCATCCGGCGCGGATGCCGTTCACGCTGCTGCATGTGGACACGGGGCACAACTTCCCGGAGACACTGGTGTACCGGGACAAGTTTGTGGACCTGCTGGGCGCGCGGCTCGTCGTCGCGCGGGTGGAGAACAGCATCGAGCAGGGCCGGGCGGTAGAGGAAAAAGGGCCGCGCGCCAGCCGCAACAAGCTGCAGACGGTGACGCTGCTGGATGCGATCGCGGACGGGAAATTCGATGCCTGTCTCGGCGGCGGCCGCCGCGATGAAGAGAAAGCGCGGGCGAAGGAGCGGTTCTTCAGTCACCGGAATGACTTTGGTCAGTGGGATCCGAAGAATCAACGCCCGGAGTTGTGGAATCTCTTCAATGGCCGGATGCACGAAGGTGAGCACTTTCGGGTCTTCCCGCTCTCCAACTGGACGGAGATGGATGTGTGGCAGTACATAAAGGAACAGAACATTCCGCTGCCCGAAATTTACTTCAGCCACCAGCGCCGCGTGTTCATGCGCGACGGCTCCTGGCTGGATGCAGAGACGGGATTCGCCAATCCGCAGCCTGACGAGCCGGTGATCGAGAAAACGATTCGCTTCCGTACCATCGGTGACGTGACCTGCACCGGCGCGGTGGTGAGCGAGGCGTCGAATCTCGATGAAGTCATCGCCGAAGTCGCCGCCGCACGGCAAACCGAGCGCGGCACGCGCGCAGATGACCAGCGTAGTGAGAGCGCGATGGAGGACCGGAAGAAGGAAGGGTATTTTTGAGATCACAGTCCATCTGCGGTCTGGCGGCTTGACGAGGAGTGTTGCTGCGGGCATCATGCAATCAGCAGGGAATTCACTGCTGCACCGAAACCCATGATCCAGACGCAGAACATTCATTCGCTGACCGACTTTCAGCGCAACACGGCCCGCCACCTGAAGAGCCTGCGCACCAGCGGCCTGCCGGAGGTGCTGACGGTCAACGGGAAGGCCGAGCTGATCGTGCAGACGGCAGATGCCTATCAGGCGCTGCTCAGCCGGCTGGAATTGCATGAATCCGCGATCGCCATCAATCGTGGCCTTCAGGACATCGCGGCGGGCCGCAGCCGCACTCTGGAGGATTTTGACAAACGCATGCGCCGTCGCATCCCCGCTCTCGCAAAGAAACGGTAATGCCAGCGAATTTCCATGTCCTGCTGTCTGCAGAGGCGGAGGCCAACATTGAGGCCGCTTACAGTTGGATCGCCGAAGCGGATCCTGAAGCCGCCGCACGCTGGTACGACGGCCTTATTCAGGCCCTGACCGGCCTCGCGCGTTTCCCTGCGCGCTGTCCTGTCGCGCCCGAAACCCGCCTGGGATTCGTGAATGTGGAAATGCGCCAACTCCTCTACGGACGCCACTTTTGGAAGTATCGCATCCTCTTCACTATCGTCGGCGACGAGGTTCACGTCGCCCATATTCGACATGGAGCACGGCTCTTTCTTAGAGAGACGGAGTCCGAAGGCTGACGCGACGGCGCAAGGCGAGCGGGAAGCATTGACGCGGCCCCGGTGGAGAGGTTATGCCTTGAGCATGATGAGAGGAATTTGCGCCGCTGCGTTTTGCTGCACGCTGCCGGCCGGGCGGAGTGTGGCGGATCCTGACTTGCACGATGGGATGCCGGAACCGCTGCCGGCGTCGGGACTCGTGAGCGGGACGCTGCTGCCGATGGAGCAGAAGCGGGTGCAGTTTGCGGTGGTGGGGGACTATGGTTATGTGGGGCCGGCGGCCGCGGCGGTGGCGGGCATGATTCGCTCGTGGGAGCCGGAGTTCATTGTCACCACCGGGGATAACATTTACGGTCCCGTGGACTATTACGACAGGCAGCCGGCGGTGCCGGGCGTGCAGACGGGCTGGGATGAATACGTGGGGCGCTATTACGGCGAGTGGATTCAGCGGCGTCAGGACGGCCGTTATGAATCCCTGACAGGAACGGTGCAGCGGTTCTTCCCGTGTGTGGGAAATCACGAACACACGCTGCTCAGTGCCATCGTCACCAACCAGCCGCCGCCGCTGCCGGAGGAAAACTACCGGGATTTTTTCCATCTCAATCCGGGCGGTACCCCCCGGCTGCCGGTGGACCGCGGCGCGGTGCATACCGACTATCTTAGCTACTATGCGCTGCGGAAGGGACCGGTGGATTTTTTCATCATGGACAGCAACCAGTCGTTCCTTGGAGCCGGCGACGGACTGCTGGCGGTGAACGATCAGAATGCCTGGCTGGAGCGCGAGGTCGCGGCCTCCACCGCGTCATGGAAGCTGGCGGTGTTTCATCATCCGCCGCCGCGGCCGTTTCAGGTGCCGTGGAACTGGATAGCGCCGGCGCGCATGGCGCTCTGCGATGCGGTGCTGGCCGGACACCTTCACGTTTATGAGCGGACCCTCTGGAACGGCGTGCCGGTGATTACGACCGGCAACGGCGGCGCACCCCTCTTTCCACGCGCCGTGCCGTTCTTTCCTGACACTCTTGCGGTGGACGACCGCCGCTACGGAGCGCTCCGCGTGCAGGCGGGCCGCGAGTATGTGGAGTTCGAATCGCGCTCGCTGAATCTGACCACGGGAGAGGAGTTCCTTGCGGATCGCTATGTGCTCGGCAATGCGGCGGCGATTCCTGACAGGGAGGACGAATACGCTTTCTACGCCGATGCCGGCGAGTCGGTGGAGTTCACCACGTTCACCAGCGATGCCGCCTTCGATCCGCGGCTGACACTCTATGATCCCGATGGCCGTGTCGCGGGCCGCGACCGCAACAGTGCGGACGGACGAAACGCGCGGCTCTACTGTGATCTCACGCGCCGCGGACGATGGAAGCTGTGCATCGCCGCGGAGAGTTTTGTCCCGGGCGACTATCAAATCCAGGCGCGACTCTTCCGGCCAGGCCCGGGCTATCAGAAATGGGCCACTCGTTTGCCCCGGGAAAGCAGCGCGCCGGAGGCTGACAGCGATGGAGACGGCGTACCCAATCTGATAACCTACGCGATGACACCGCACGGCGGCACCTTCACCGGCGCGGCGATGCAGTTTACGGCTACACCCGGAGCCGCCGTGGTGCGCGTGCCGGTCCCCGCAGTGATGCGTCAGGGCGTCACGCTGGTGCTCGAATCGAGCCCCGATCCCGCCGCCGCGGTGTGGGCGATACAGGCGGTGCGGCGGCCGTTTGAGGCCTGGATCAGCCGGGCCAACGCCTCCCTGACACTCTTCCCACTGACCCTGGACCGGCAGTTGCTTCAGGTGGCCATGCCCTCCGGCGGTGGCCGGCGCTTCTTCCGCCTGCGTGCTTCGTTAGACCCGTGAGGCGGAAATAACGCGGGCGGCGGCCGGACCAGTGTTGTTGCAGCGCGTGCTTCCACGGACAATGGCTCACTCATAGCTCACCTCCACGCCTTGTTAGCGCCGGAATCCTCCGCAGCCATTCTGATCAAAAGCGGACCCGGCAATCACTTGCGCCGGGAGGCGGAGAACCCGCGGATCAACTACTTCGTCTCTACCAGGCGGTAGCCGATGCCCGGTTCATTCACGATGCGGGGACCGGCGTCGCCGAGCTTTTTACGCAGGTGGTTGATGTGAACACGCAGTCCCTCGGTCTGACTCGCCTGCTGCGCACCCCATACTTGCCGGATGAGTTGATTCTGCGTGACGATGCGCCCGGCATTTTGAGCGAGGACTTTCAGAACGGCAAACTCGGTGGGCGTGAGTTTGAGTGATACACCGTCGAGCGTGGCTTCGTGATGCAGCACATCCACATGGAGTGCATCCAGGGAATAGACGTGACTTTCCTGTGAGTAACGGCGGCGCAGGATGGCGTTGAGGCGCGCGAGGAGCTCGGCGGTGCCAAACGGCTTGGTCACAAAATCGTCGGCACCGTTTTCGAGGGCTTCAACTTTCACGGCCTCCTGGTTGCGTACAGAAAGGATGAGCACCGGCACGTCGCTCCATTCGCGCAGGTGCTTCAGCGCGGTGAGACCGTCCATGTCAGGGAGGCCGAGATCGAGCAGCACGGCATCGGGGCGGTGGAACGCGGCCTCCTGAAGTCCCTGCTGTCCCTGCTCCGCCTCGCACACCGTGAAGCCGCGGCCTTCCAGCACCATGCGCAGGAGGCGGCGCATCTGGATTTCGTCGTCAACGATGAGGATTTTTTGGGGTGTGCTCATACGGGATGAGTTTCGGCAGGAAGGGTGAACGTGAACTCCGCACCGCCGTCCGGATGGGTGCGTGCGGCGAGGTCGCCACCCTGAGCGCGCGCGAATCCGCGGGCAATGGCGAGGCCCAGTCCGGTGCCGCCGGCGGGTGCCGCCGGCGCCCGGTAGAATTTGTCGAATACACGCTCCTCTCCGCCCGCGGGCAGGCCGGGGCCATGGTCGCGCACGCAAAGGACGAGCGCGCCCGATTCCATGCGGGCTCTGAGTTCAATAGGTGTGCCTGAAGGGGAGTAGATCGTCGCGTTGTGCATCACGTTGGTCAGGGCCTGGGCAAGGAGACGCCCATCGAGCCGGAGCAGCGGCAGGTCGCCCGCGCCTTCCAGGCGGACGGGGTGGTGCTTCAGTTCCTCAATGATGGGTTCCTGCGCCGCCTGGAGCACGTCGCTCAGATCGCACCAGTCCTTCTGGGCAGTGAGCACGCCGGATTCCATGCGCGTCATTTCCAGAAAGCTCTCCACGATGCGCTGCAAACGCATCACCGCAGTGCGGATTTCGATGCTCCAGGGATCGCTGCCGCCGAGGCCGTCCAGTGCGGTGCGGATGACGGCGATGGGTGTCTTCAATTCGTGTGATACGCTGTCCAGCAGGGCGCGCTGGAGACGCTCGGACTCCGCCAGCAGGTCCGCGCGCCGCGCGGCGGCGATGAGTTTGTCCTTTCCGATGACGAGCGATAACTGCAGCGCGAGGGACTCGATGAGCTGGCGCGAGTGCAGGTCCACCACTGCGTCGCGCGACCAGTGAAATCCGATGACGCCGAGCGGGCGCTGCTCCGTGCCCAGCGGAAACCACGTCGCCCTGGCGTCAGGAAACTGCTCAGTGAAGCGCCCCGCCGCGGTGCGGTGCCTGTGGCACCATTCCATCGCCGGGCGGTCCTGCTCCGGTGACAAACTCAGCGCGCCGTCTTCACTGAGGACGAGCGATACGCGTTCGGCGTTTGTGATCTGCCGGATGACGCGCAGCGATTCGTCAAGGCCCGCCGAAGCCCCCGGAGCCTGCACGGAGCACTGCGCCACGCGCAGCAGCGCATCCGTCTGGCGCTGCTGACGCGCTTCATTCTGCTCGCGCTCGTGCAGGCGCGACGTGAGGTGACCCATACTCAGTGCGGCGAGGAAGAAGAGCGCGAACATCACCACATCCTGCGGCTTCTCGATGTGCAGGGTGAACTGTGGCGGGATGAACAGGAAATTCCACACCAGCGCACAGAGGACCGCCATCATCAGCACCGGCCCGCGGCTCCAGCGCACGCCCGCGAGTACGATGGCCACGAGGAATACGAGCGCGGAAAACAGGTATCCGGTGAACGGCAGCAGGCCCCGGCAGACGGACGCGAGCACAAACACCGCGCACAGAGCGAGGCTGTATTCGAGAATCCGGGAGACGCTGACCGGCGGGCGCTGCGGCTTCGTGCTCATGGCTTGATTAGATTTCGACCTGCTGCCCCAGTTCGATGACTCTGCCTATCGGAATTTGGAAATAGGTGGCTGGCTGCTGCGCGAGTTTGGCCGTGAACGAGAACAAATGCCGGCACCAGCGCGCCATGCCTGGCTGACGGCTGGGGACGATGATTTCGCGACCGAGGAAGAAAGTGGCGTTGTCCGGTTCCAGCGTCAGTCCCTCCTGCGCGCACCGGCGCAGCAGGCGCGGGACATGGGGCCTTTGCATGAACCCATAGTGGCCGGTTACGCGCCAGAATCCACTGCCGAGATCCTCCACCGTGACCCGCTTGCCGGGCGCCACCCATGGCTCGTCCTCCACGATAATTGTCAGGAAAATCACGCGGTCGTGAAGGGTGCCGTTGTGTTTCAGATTGTGCAGCAGTGCCACCGGCGTGCGCCCGCTGCTGGCGGTTAGAAACACTGCGGTGCCCGGCACCTTGAGCGGTCCGCGGCGGCTCAGGCTTTCGATGAGCATCTCCTGAGAAAGTGCCCCTGCATCCAGGCGCTCCTTCACCAGACGCCGGCCCGTGTGCCAGGTGCTCATAAGCGCAAAGATCAGGACACCGATTGCGAGCGGGAGCCATCCGCCGGACAAGAATTTCAGCAGGTTGGCGCCGAGGAAGAGCGACTCGATGGTCACGAAAATCGAACACACCATCAGGGCGCGCCACAAAGGCCATTGCCATAAATGCCGCGCCACAAAGTAGAACAGCAGCGTGGTGATGAGCATTGTCATCGTGACGGCCACACCGTAGGCCGCAGCGAGATTCGTGGACGAGCGGAACGCCAGCACCAGCGCGAGACAGGCCAGCATGAGCAGCCAGTTCACCAGGGGAATGTAGATTTGCCCGCGCGCGTGCTCCGAGGTGTGCCGCACCGGGAGCCGCGGCAGGTAGCCGAGCTGGATCGCCGTGAGTGTCAGGGAATAGGTGCCCGTGATCAGGGCCTGCGATGCGATGACC
This sequence comes from Verrucomicrobiota bacterium, assembly GCA_031414455.1. GTDB lineage: Bacteria > Verrucomicrobiota > Verrucomicrobiia > Verrucomicrobiales > V1-33 > V1-33. The sequence continues at coordinate 5,521 of JANNVM010000005.1, read as the reverse complement.
GTTGCCGCCGTGGCGAGAACCACGAGCGGCAGCGACGCCCAGTCAGGAGCCATCAGAAAAAACGGAGCCGTTGCCACGCCGGGATTCTGCAGGAGCAGGGCACCCTGGCCAAGGTAGTTCAGCGCCAGCGCCGGAAACACGATCCAGAACCATGCGCGGCGAATCGGCCCGCGCCCGAAGTGTCCCATGTCGGCATACAGCGCCTCGCCGCCCGTCACCGCGAGGAAGACGGAGCCGAGAATCACGAACGCTGACCTTCCTCCGGTGAGCAGAAAAGTCAGTCCATGCACGGGATTGAACGCTGCCAGGATTGCCGGTTCCTGACTGAGCTGCGCCGCGCCCAGCACGGCCAGAGCACCGAACCAGAGGAACGTGACCGGCCCGAAAAAACGCCCCATGCGCTGCGTGCCCAGGAACTGAACCGAGAACAGCGCTATCAGGATCATTGCCGTGAGCACCACGGTGATCGTTTCCATGCGATGCGTCCACGCCGCGGCCGCCACCGCATCCGCCGGCATTCCACCGAACACACTCGCGTCTTTCAAACCTTCCACGGCGCTGAGCACGGAAATGGCCGGGGTGATCATGCCGTCGCCAAACAACAGCGCCGCGCCAAACAGCCCCAGTACGATTAGTCCGCTCCTGCGCCGCGACTGCTTCGGCAGCACGTGGCCGGTCAGGGCCAGAAGTGACAGCACCCCGCCCTCGCCCTTGTTATCCGCACGCAGAATGAAGGCGAGATACTTCACACAGATCAGCGAAATCAGCGACCACAGGATGAGCGACACCACCCCCGTCACATTCCCGGCCGTCGCCGCGACGGAATGATGGCTCGCCGGGCTGAAGCATTCCTTCAGCGTATAGATGGGGCTGGTCCCGATGTCCCCGAACACGACTCCCAGCGCGGCGACGACGAGTGTGGCGGTGGAGAGTTTGTGCAGTCCGTGAGAGGCGGCAGGCGCGGCATCGGCAGAGAGAGTATTCATAGTGTCCCGCACTCCTGCACTCGCCGCGGGGAGCCACCAGTTAAGGCCCGGTGCGGCGGTGTGAAGAATGTGTAAAGCCGGCTGCGTGGTCAGCGCCGCTTTCGCCGGCCTTCTGACCGCTGGAGGGCGGATTCACGGGACCGGGACACTCACACGCGGCGCGGCCGGCGGTAGCGGGGAGCAGACGCGTGGTTACCGTCCCGCTCCGCCGGGCGGCGTTGACTCACGCACGGGAACTGCTGCTCACGGCGTGGCCGCCGGCACCCGCTTGCGCTTCAATTCGTTGCGCTGTTTTTCCAGCGCCAGCTTCTCGTCGCGCAGCGCTTTGTATTTCGCACGGACCCCTTCGCGCATGGCCTCGATTTTCTTCGATTGCTCGAATTTTGCCGCACGCTGTGCCTTGGCCGCCTCGCCCTTGTTTCCTTTCTCGAGGGCAATGCGATAGGCGTCGCGGACGAGCACGTCTGCCTGGCGTGTGGCGTCGCGGATTTCCACGCTCATGGAGAGGAGTTGCGCATTGAGTTCGGCGATGCGGGCATCCAGTTCGCCAAGCTGGGCATTTTTCAGATCCAGTGGCCTTGTGGTCGCGGCGGCGACCTTCGCGGCGATGGCCTCCTTCTCCGCCTGGGATACATTGCTGATGTAGTCCACGCTGTATTTAATCACCCAGCCCTCCGGCAGATCGTCGGCCTGGATCCGGGAGATGCCGTCCTTGTGAGAAAGCGAAACGTAACCCTCGCCAAACTTGGTGATCGAGCATTCCTTGAGTTCGTCGCCGGACGGCAGTTTGAGCACGGGGTAAACATCCACCTTCGCTTTATCGCGCACGGCATTGAGCGCGGTGACGAATTCGGCTTCTGCGGCCTCCAGTTTGACCGTGGTTTCCTTGAGGCCGTCTTTGAGCGATTCCACGTCCTTTTCCAACTGATCAGGCGAACCTTCCGGCGTCGCCAGTTCCTCCTCTGCTGTGCGCAGCGGAGTCAGCGATTCGATCAGCTTGTCATGATCCTTTTGCCGCTCGGCAATCCGGCGCTCGGAATTCTTAAGAGAGCTTTGCAGAGATTCCAGTTCCCTGGATCGTTCGCGGCGGGTGTGCCACAAGTAGCCGGAGAGGGAAAGGATGAGAAGAATGATCAGCGTGCGCATGACAGTGGGGACTGTGGATCGTTACAGGTTGTGCGGGGGAATCAGCTTAGGGATTTGCTTTGGAGAGAGCATCCCGGTGCCGCTGAGCCTCCGATGTAAAGTGCGCTACCTTCCTGTCCACCTGGGCCTTGATACTTTCCAGCTCAGATTTCTCCTCCCGGAGAGATTCCGCCCGTTTGCGCAGCTTCTCATGGTCCGGCCCGCTGAACCCGGTGAGCTGTTTTTTCTCGGCGATGAGGACTTTGATATCGCTCTCCAGTGCAGCCAGCCTGACTTCCCCGGCCTGAGCCTTGGAATTGGCGGACTTGAGTTCGACGTCGGAAACGCCGGGATTGCAGGAAGTGAGCCCGGGCAAGAGGCCGGCCGTAAGCAGGCACAGCAGCGCCGGGCGATGAAGGAGTCGCGAAGACATAAGGGGTGGAAAGTGCGGGATTAGTGGCATCTTTAAGAGCGCGGGCAAGTACACATCGCCGCGTGATCATTTCTGCCAAGATTAGCACCCTGGGGACAAAATACCTGTTGCTACGATGTCTTGCGATGCGTACGGGCTTAGCGCGGGATAGAGCAGCCCGGTAGCTCGTCAGGCTCATAACCTGAAGGTCAGTGGTTCAAATCCACTTCCCGCAACCATTTCAAACCTCTGCAACCCGCAAAGTTGCAGAGGTTTTCTGTTTCCGGGTGGCCCCATGTGACATCACGTCCATGGCTTCTTATAACGTGTGCAAAATGTTCGATCAGTTGTCGGGCCAGTAGTTGAAAGCGGACGGCACGGGAGGCGAGTTGACGCAATCCGGTTCCGGCGCGGCTGGGGGGAATTCTCTGGCATGGTGCGCAGTGCCGTTTCAATTTTAATTCTCACTCAGTTCCTTCATCCTCGCGAGGATTTTCGCCCGCAGTTCGGTGCGGGCCTCTACCGCTTCCGCCGCTGTAGCGGCGATCAGGTTCTGCGTCTCACCGGGATCCGCGGTCAGGTCGAAGAGTTGATCCTGTCCTTCATTCAGCAGATCCATTTTGAGTTTCCACCGCGGCGTGCGCCAGCACCGCATCGTGGTCTTCGACTGATGCTTCGTGCTGAACTCCACATACAAATCGTCCTGCCATGCGGCGGGGTTTTCCCCTTTGAGCAGCGGGGATATGCTGTTCCCGCGCAGCTTTGCTCCTGCCGGTGCCAGTGTGCCTGACATTTCAAGCAGCGTGGGGAACCAGTCGAGAAAGGACACCGTGCGCGTCACTTTTGTCCCCGCGGCAATGACTCCCGGCCAGCGAATGAAGCAAGGCACGCGCAGGCTGGTGTCATAAAGATTCGGCGCCTGGCCTTGCGGGATGTTGGCGCTGCCGGCCGGCGGGTTCTTCACCAGCCAGTGGCCGTTGCCTTTATGCCAGATGCCGTGCTGGCCGATGTTGTATCCGTGATCGGAGGTGAAGATCACCACGGTCGAGTCCGCGATTTTCAGTTCATCCAGCAGCGCGAGCACGCGGCCCACATTCCGGTCCACCACTGCTACGCTGGCCATGTATTCCCGCAGCATCTTTTTTGCCCGCACCTCGGCGAGGTCCGGATGCCCCGGCTCCGGCAGCGCCGGATCCATCGTGGCAAAGGGTTTTCCGTCCGCCTCCGGTACCGGCGCGTAGGGCGCGTGCGGTGCGCGGAAATGCAGACTCAGGGCAAACGGCTGCTCTTTGCCCGCGTGGCTCCTCACAAACTTCAGCGCGTGATCGGTGAAGATATCCTCCGCGCAGCCGGTGCATTTCTCAAGCTTGCCATCAATCGTCAGTTCCGGGTTCATGTTGGCGCAGCCGCCCGCAAGGAATCCGGCGAATACATCATAGCCGAACACCCGGGGATGGAATTTTGTCTCTTCCCCGAGGTGCCATTTGCCGCACAGCGCCGTCGCGTAGCCGGCGTCGTGCAGCGACCGCACCCAGCAAGGCGTTTGCGGCGGCACGCCGAGTCCGGCCTTGTTCTCCTCCGGCGAGATCCAGTCCGTGATGCCCAGTTCCGAGCCGTAGCGTCCGGTGAGGATTGTGGTCCGGGACGGACTGCATACGGGCGTTGTCGTAAAGCAGTTCTCCAGCCGCGCGCCTTCGCGGTGAATCCGGTCGAGATGCGGCGTGCGAAACCCCGGATGTCCCCCGTCACCCACCGCCCACGCCCCCTGATCATCTGTCAGGATAAACACCACGTTGGGCCGCGGGGCCGCGTGCAATAGCGCCGCCGGAATCAAGAGCAGTAAGCAAAGCGCCCTCGCCATCACGATTCTCGCGGAGGGGATTAAGTTTAGGGCTGCGGGTATCGCGGCGGGTCTGCGGGTTGTGAATCTGAGCGTCATAGGCAGGTCTGGATTTCCGATACCTAGACGGTTCGTGACTGAACTGGAAAGGACTTTGCAGGCCACGCGAGCGCGTGGCGTTGTAACGCAGGGCCTCTGGCCTGCGGTTCCGCAGTGCGTCCCGCCTGCTCTGGCTGCGAGCATCCCGTCAAAAAGCGTTAGCGACGGCACTGCCGCAGGACGCAGGGAGTGCGGATGCCGCAGGGAATTGCGGACGGAAAATACCTTGCCGGGTCCTGCGCCGCAGGCGATGCAGCCCTCAGCGTAAAGACCCCTCGCGATGCTGACTTTCCAGGATCACTTCCGACAGGCGGGACGCTGGCAGCGACGCCAGTTCCTGCGGGCAGGCGCTTTGGCGCTGGGCGGACTAACTCTGGGCGACCAGTTCGCCGTGCGCGCGGCGGCGGGCGACGGCAAAAGTCCGCTCAAGGACCGTTCCGTCATCTTCCTTTTCATGCACGGCGGGCCATCGCAGTTCGAGACGTTCGATCCGAAAATGGATGCGCCGTCAAATATTCGCAGCGCCACGGGCGAAATCAAAACCACCCTGCCTGGGATTACGTTCGGCAGCACCTTCACGAGGCTGGCGAAGCTCGCTCACAAATTCAGCATCGTGCGCTCGTTCGTCACCGGCGACGGCAATCACGATATCAAGCCTGTCGTCGGCGCCGATACGCTGCGGGCCAACATGGGTTCACTCTACTCCAGCATCGCCGGTCCCTCGCGGGCTGACACCGCCATGCCGACGAACGTCACGCTGTTCCCGCGCTCCGTGGATCCGAAAGCGCAGGCCGCGGTGACTGACTTCGGCAATTTTGAGGCCACCGGCGAACTGAGCCGGACCTACGCGCCTTTCGTGCCCGGCGCCGGTGCCGACCTGCAGCAGGACATGCGGCTCAATCTTCCCGAGGGTCGCTTTCACGACCGCCGCGCCCTGCTCGCCTCACTGGACGACTGGAAACGCAAGGTGGGCGACAGCGATGCCATCGCGGGCATGAGCGCCATTCAGCAGCAGGCCTTCGATGCCCTGCACCGCGGCGTGTTCGATGCCTTCGATCT
>JANNVM010000004.1:0-4177 GCA_031414455.1 Verrucomicrobiota bacterium | reverse complement strand
CCGCCGCGCCAGCAGCAGCACCGCCGCCAGGCCCGAGAGGGTGGCTGTCCCAGGCTCCGGGACCGCCCAGCCGAACTGGAGGTGGTCGAAACGGCCGGCACCGATGAGGATCTTACTGATACCGCTACTGGAATAAATCCCGATAAACTGGTCACCTGCTGAGGAGTAGTGGTCCGTGGAGGGAGGAAGGTGAATGCCCGGTACCTTGATGTCCCCGGTGAGGTCTACGCCGGCGGCATCAATGGCACGGAAGCTATAGAATGACGGTTGATTCTCAGGTAAGGTTGAAAACCCAAGTAACGCGAGACCAGCGTAAAGCGGAAAGCCCTTCTCGGGATCAGGAGCGAAACTGATTTCAAAGGTCCACGGGGTTCCATAATCAGGCACAAACTCCCCGTTCCAGTGCCACACATAATTGTGTCCGATTCCGTCGAGCGAGCCATCATCTTCGTCAACGCCCTGGTCGTTGACAATCCGGCCACCTGGCGCATTGACTCCAGGAGTATTGAACGCCTGGTCCTCAAAATTCTCGAGGCGGATGGTCCCTTCCCGGATGCCGAGGTAGAACGGGCCGTCGGCGGCCTGACGGTACGGGGTCGGACCGAAGACGGTAGTCGCTGCGCTCGCGGAGCCGCAGCAGATCAGTAAGGCAATGGCAAGGCGTGGTGTCATCCCAAGTGTTCGATTCGTCTCCGCCGCGCCAGCAGCAGCACCGCCGCCAGGCCCGAGAGGGTGGCAGTCCCCGGCTCCGGGACCGCCCAGCCGAACTGGAGGTGGTCGAAGCGCATAGGACTGAGAATGACTTTGCTGATGCCCTGATCGTTATACATACCCACAAACTGATCCCCCGCGGTGGAGTAGTATGGGGTATTGCTGGGGAGGCGAAGGGCGTCGATTCGCACGTCCCCCGTAAAGTCGTCCCCGCTACCGTCATATCCGCGGTAGAGTTTGTATGGTGTCGCCGGTGGTGGCAGGGTGGAGTAGCCGAGGAGCGCAAATCCCACATACGTGGGGTAACCTCTGACCGGATCCCGCACAAAGCTAATCTCAATCTCCCATGGCACGCCGTAATCCGGAAGAATGTTCCCCGAGGTTCGCCATACCGTGTTGTCGCCCAATCCATCTACTACCCCATCGTCTTCGTCCACACCCCGATCCTGCCTGGGTTCACCGCTCCTGATGGCGACACCGGGTGGGCTAAGTTGGCCATCTTCGAAGTCCTCCAGATAGATAGTTCCATCAATGATGCCCTGGTAAAAAGGGCTGTCTGATTTTTGCCGGTAAGGGAGCGGGCCAAAGGTCGTGGTGGCTGCGTGGAGCGGAATATGGCTGGCCGTGCCAAGCAGGAGAATGAGAAGCGGTGAGACTTTCATAGGAGGTAATAATGCGAGTTATTGCGGGAGGTCTTGACCGGGGGCGACAAGGAATAACCCCAGTTCCTGCGCCTTGGAGAGCAAGGACCGCAAGCTAGTGGCATTGGCAGGAATCGCGGGAAGGTCGAAGCCGCCACCAATCCCCGAAGCAAACGGCATCCATTGACCAGGATCATTGGTCCGTTCAACCCGCCACGCCATTCCGGCGGGGGCATCGAAGACTGCCTGAAGAATCTCTGTGCTCTCGTTTTGAGTGTAGCGGTTCATGCGGAGATTCCTTTGATCCATCGGGGGAATATCCTGGGTGTGGGCTGGTAACGGAAGGGCAAACAGCAGGGCGAGCAAAAAGAAGGGGCGGAGAGAGCGGCCAGAAAGTGGCAGGGGCATGGCGTAGTAATGTGGTTCAGGAACCTAACGCCCCCCTGACAGAATGCGGTTGAATAGCGAGAGCGAAAGATGATTCCCGTGAAACAGACGAAAAAAGGGGCCGGGGAGAATCGCTGGCCACCGGCACTCGACCCGCGCTGGCCCTGGAGGATCTCACCGTGCCGCTCCCGGAACACAGCGTCTCCGTAACGCGCCATGCCTGGGATTCCCGGAGAAAGTTGATTAATCAGTCGGGTTCCGCGCTAAAAAAGCCGCGGTCCCGGCGGCGACTTTCGCTTTCTTCATGCTTCATTTTGCCTTCTTCATTTCCCAATGCTCCGACTCCTTCTCCTGACTGCCCTCGTTTTCCCTGCCTGCACCGGCATCCCGCGCGGCTGGTCAGAGGCGAAACGTTCCACTCCCGCCGATCCCGTCTCCGGCGCATGGATCGGCACCTGGCGCAGCACTGCCAACGGCCACACCGGTGGGCTGCGCGCGGTGGTCACGAAGGTGAACGGCGACACATGGAATTTTCGCTACCGGGCCTCGTGGGCGAAAATCCTCTGCGCCGGGTTTACTCTCGATTCTGTCGTGAAGCCCGACGGCAAGGGGGGCTGGATCGTCTCCGGGAGTAAGGATCTCGGCAAAGCCTTTGGCGGCCTCTTCACCAGTAACGGGACCATCCGCGGCGGACACTTCTCGGCCACCTACGAGGCAAAGATGGACCGCGGTGTGATGGAGCTCGACCGTCTGGTCGATCATCCCGGCGTGGCCAAACCCCCATCACCATGAAAACCCGCCGCCGCGAATTCCTGTCCACGTCATTGCTTGCGGGAGCCGCCCTCAGCATACGGGGTAGTGCGGACACCGGGACGAATCCCGTCGCCGCGGAGAATGCCAAACCTGGCACCCGCGACTGGATGCTGACAAAGCCGCGCATTGATCCGGCTGCCAAATACCGCTGCCCATGGATCGAAGGCTACTGTTCTCACGCCAGCATTAGGGCAGGTGAGGAAATTACCTTCCACGTCAGCACGAACCCCGCAGCGGAGTGGACGCTGGAGATTTACCGTCTCGGCTACTACCAGGGCCATGGTGGCCGCCTGATGCACAAGTTCGACGCCCGCCCCGGCAAGGTGCAGCCCGATCCGCCGGTGGGCGAAAAACGTCTCCGTCACTGCACCTGGGAACCGAGTGCCACCTTAAAAATCCCCGGGGACTGGCTCAGCGGCGTTTATCTCGGCAAACTAACCGAACTCACCGCCGGCACCCAAAGCTACGTCGTCTTCATCGTCCGCGACGACCGCCGCGCCGACTTCCTCTTCCAGTGCAGCGACCACACCTGGCAGGCCTACAACCGCTGGCCTGACAAATTCGCCCTCTACAACAGCGCCGACAACGACTGGTACTGGGGCCCCGGCGTCCAGGTCAGCTTCCACCGCCCCTACGGCAAATACTGCCAAATTTTCGATGCACCACTCAGCACCGGCAGCGGCGAATTCCTCCTCTGGGAATTCCCCCTCGCCTTCTGGCTCGAGCAGCACGGCTACGACATCACCTACATCTCCAATCAGGACACCCACAGCGACCCCGCCGGCCTCCTCCGCGCCAAAGGCTTCCTCAGTGTCGGCCACGACGAATACTGGACCATCGAAATGTTCCGCAATGTCCAAGCCGCCATCGCCCGCGGCGTCAGCGCCGCCTTCCTCTCCGGCAACGCCGTCTGCGGCCGCATCCTCTTCGACCAAAACCCCAAAATTCCCGCCTTTGAAAGAGTCGGCGTCTTCGGCCCGCCCGGCGGCACCCAGGAATTCGACCACATGAAAGACCTCACCCACGAGCGCCCCTACGCCAACGAACTCACCGGCGCCCACAGCACCGGCCCCGTCACCGGCGGCGCCGACTGGACCTGCAACCTCCCCGACCACTGGCTCTTCAAAGACACCGGCATGAAAAAAGGCGACAGCATCCCCGGGCTGGTGGGCTGGGAATATCACGGCGACCCCGCCCCCATCCCCGGCCTCGAAGTGGTCGCCACCGGCCCCACCCAATCCGCCCCTGGCAAACCCAACGGCGGCACCTACACCGCCACCATCTACCCCGGCCCCAAAAACAACTTCGTCTTCAACGCCGCCACCATCTGGTGGGCCGACGCCCTCTCCGCACCGCCGGGATATGTCAGGCCTTCGGTTTATACATCACCTAAGGGGCCGGATACGCGGGTGCAGCAAATCATGCAAAATCTGTTGGAAAGGGTAAAAACTTAGACGAATCCAGTTCACCCTCACCGATCCCAATCTCCCCAACACCACCTGGCAACACGCCGCCATCAGCCAGCGCAGCTATTTCGAAATCAAGAACCTCACCACCGGCCAAAAAGTCTTGGTCCGCACCCGCGCCACAAATCCTAGCGGTACCTCCACATGGTCCGACCCGGC
>JANNVM010000003.1:0-3098 GCA_031414455.1 Verrucomicrobiota bacterium | reverse complement strand
CTTTATTTCGGACTGAACGGGAACCGGCTCCGATTCTACCGCAGCGGCGGAACATTAGCTGATTCCACGGGCACCTTGGTCCCGTTTCGCTGGACGCATGTCGGCGTCACTTACGACGGTGCGGCGGCGCGCTTCTACATCAATGGTGCCGCCGCCGGCAGCGCTGCGCTCGCCCACGCCGGGAATAACTGCACCAACGGCCTGACCATCGGCGGACAGCGCGATCAGAACCTGTTTGGCTTGTATGCATTTAACGGCTACCTCGACGAAGTGCGCCTGTGGTCCGTCGCGCGTTCACAAACCCAGCTCGCTTCGAGTATGAATCAGGAGCTGCGCTCGGGCCCCGGCTTGCTCGCGACGTTCGGCTCGGGAAGCAGCCCGAATAACATCACCGGACAGGGTGGCCTGACGTTGGGAATATCGTGGATCGATCGCCTCAGCGGCTTTGGAATTCTGCCGTCCAATCTTTGCATCCCACGGACCTCGAATCTCCTGCGCGTGGATGGAAACATCGATTTGCTCAACGAATATCGCGGCGCCGAAACCATCGTCCTGCGCTCCACTGTTTCCGCGACGGCGCCCGACGAGCAGGCTTACCTGATGGTCTCGACCAATGCCACGAACAACCACCTTTTCATCGGCGTGCCGGCTCTTCCACAGGGCGGACTGCCGCAAGCCCCCGTGGTGCAGCTCATGGCGGATGTGAACGTCAGTGACGGAACCAACATGGCGCTCGGCGATTGGGAATGCCGTCTTCTGGAAGATGGCTTCCAAGGGGGGCGCATTTTCGGAGTCAACCCGCCGTTCTTCCCGACTCCGCAGTGGCTGAGCTGGGGTCAAAGCGCCGTGGACTGGCAGGCTACGACCGCCGGTGCATTCGAGTTTCACCAGAACTATGAGTTCCGCGTCCACGCGCGGCACTTGAACTACTTCACCAACGTCGTCGGCCTGCTGGTGAGGTATTACGACTACGCCAGCGGCGGCGATCAACTGGTCGCGCCCCGTGGCGGCATCACCAATCTGCCTGCGACGTTCGCGCGTGCCGACTGGTGTGGCGCGGCAGACAGCGATCTCTTCAATCTCACGCTCTCGGGTACCGTGACGAATGTCTCCGCCAGCGTCGGTGTCGGCGGATTACCCGTGTCGCTCTACTCCGGCAACTCCGAACTCAGTGGCTACCTGCTCGCCAGCACCACGACGGATGCCCAGGGCCGATTCGCCTTCAACGGAGTTCCCGCACCCTTTGAACGGAATGTGACCGTCACCTACGGTCCTCCGGGCGGCACTCTCATTCACCTGGACCCGCTGGTGGAAAATATCTCCTCCCTGCGCCCCAACGCCATCTTCACCAACAGCTCCACTTCACTGCGGTATCCTCCGTGCCCCTCTCCTTCCTGCACGGACGAGCGCGTTCACTTTCGCTATCGCGCCATCGGTCCGCTCGCCGTCGCCAGCGTGTCGCCGACCAACGTGCCGGCCGCCGTGACCGTGCGGATCGACCCGATCAAAACAACGCCAGCCGGCACCTTCACCGTGTTCGGCACGAACTTTCACCCTCGAATCCGGGTTCATCTCAAAGGCCCGGGCTGCATCTGGAATCCTCCCACGCTGTGCAGTGGCGACTTCGAGGAGGCCAGCATCCTCTCCATCGCGGAGGACGGCCGGTCGCTCGTTGCCCAGATCCCGACGACGCTCAGCAGCGTGAGCGCGTCCTCGCGGAGTTTCCAAATCGTGATCGAGAACCCATCCTGGCCCTCGACCGGCGGCAACCAATGGAACTATGGCCCATTCCTCAACGTCACGCCGCCGCCCTACCCGCAGCTCTATGGTTTTGAATTCCGCAATACGGATGACGGCCCAAGCTGGGAAGAGTTTGAAGCATGCTTCGGCGACAATATTTTTGTGGACCTGCCGTTCAGCGATGTCGGGATCCCGGGGCTGCGCGACCCATATTACTACACATTCTTCTTCCCCGTTTACATGGCGTGGATGGATCTCGCCCAAGGCTCCTGCTCCGGCTTCGCGGCGACTTCCCGGCTCATGGCCAATGGCAGCATCCCAAGCAGCACCTTCGATCGGGCCGACAACGGGGACGGCCTCCACGGCGTCGTGTTTCCTAACGGCTATCTCGGCCTGCCGCCATGCAGCACGAATCTGCCAGGGATTCCCTGTCCGCCGAAGCCGGCGGCCTGGACCGGCTTCGATGTGTTCCGTCCTTTTCAACCGATTGACGTGTGGGCGCGGATCATCTCGTTGCAGGGGGCGCAGACTTCGGCTGAGTTTCTGAACACCTGGCTGGGGCAACTTCGCCGCCCAATTCCGACCGGACCGCGGAGCGGCATTTCCGTGGGCGATGCAAACCTGGTGCTGTCGCGCGTGCGAGCGGACGTCCGTGAAAACCTTATTGTCCTCGGTGGGCGCAACTTTGAATCGCTGCACACGATTACGCCCTACGGCGTGGCTGATGAGCAGGGATTACTTGATGATCTGCTCACGGTCACACCTCGGGCCGGTTTCACTTTGATCAAAGTGTACGACAACAACTGGCCTGGGTGGGAGCGCTTCATCGAAATCAACCGCGCCCAGAACACCTTCCGTTATCTGATTGGAGTTACCAGAGAAGACGTCCCTATCATTGTCCAGGGAGCCGGTCTCTATTACATGCCGTTGAGCGTTTACCGGAATCCACGCCACGCCCTGGGCCCGATCGACATCGCGGCGAATCTCGCCAACCTTCTGCGCGTCCTGCACACCGGCACAGCCACCACCAGCCTTCAGGATGGTGCGGGTGGCGTGGCCGGCTGGTCCGAGACAAACCTCGTGAATACCTACGAAGGCGCGCTGCCATTCGTGCCGCCGGGTGCGCTTCCGGGCGAACCGGATCACTTCGACCGAACCATGTTCTTCCTGCCGACCACCAATCCGCCCGCCACAGTGAATTTCGTCTCCGCCGGCTCTGATGTCGTGCTGCACTACGCCCTCGGCCCCACCCGCCGGGTGGTGCCAAGGGGGGGGCGGGCGCGGTCCCACCCCCTGCGCGCAGCTTTTGCGGGCGTTTTTGGGGCTTTAAAAAAAAACACGCCCGGGTCTTGCGACCC
>JANNVM010000002.1:0-9965 GCA_031414455.1 Verrucomicrobiota bacterium | reverse complement strand
AAATGGCTGCCCGGCCTGCCCGGCAGGGCCGAACCCCTGCTCAGCGGATGAAATTCCAGCCCCTCTGCCACCATCCCGGCGGCGTGCCGTCGTCCTGCCAAAAGGACGCGGGAAAGCCGTGCCCATTTTCCCTTTTAGGGTTACAGGTGCGCCGGAAAATTCGTTACTCGCAGGCGGCGCAAATCCCGCCATGCCTGCGGGACAGAAGCGGACCCCGGCAATGAGCGGAATCACGGAATCACAGGCCACACCAGTAATTGAGGAAGGCGCTGATATTGAACCGTCTGCGGGACAGGCACCGTCGGACTTGTTCAACCCCTCCGGCAGCCAGTCAGCGATACCGCGGAGACCGCGGGATATGCGACACCGACGTACAATATGGGCGGGCCTTCAGCCCTTGAGGACACTCTCCTATCAATCCTGGGCCACTGGCCCAGGCTGGTACGAAGACGGGCCCTCGGCCCTTTTAAGCAACGCCAACGGCGCATTCCATACCAGCCTGGGCCGCTGCTGCGAGCGGCGAAATGAAAACCGGATAAAACGGACGGTTTGAAAATCGGATGGCGGGTGGGTGGACTCGTTTTCTTCCGACCCTTCCACGCAGCACTCTTCTTCCTTCGTTTTCTTCGATTTTCTCCGGCTTTCTTCTGGAGGGAGTGGGGTGGATTTATTCCTTTTCCGGGGGCTTTGGGAGCGGGTTGGGCGGTTGATTGCACGCCCTCCCATGAATTCTAAATCCACGTTTAAGTGCCTGCATTGCAACGAAATACACCGCTGTGAACCCCGCAACAGGGGGCGCCAGCAATCCTGCCCGGCACCGGCCTGCCGCCGCGCTGCAAAAGCCCAGAGCCAGCGTGAGTGGCTGCGTCGGCCGGAGAACGAGGACTACTTCCGCGGGGCCGGCAACTGCGAGCGCGTCCGGCAGTGGCGCAAAGCTCATCCCGGCTATTGGCGTAAAAAGACTCCTGCGCCTGAGGGTACGTTAAAAGATCCCTTGGTTGCACAGAAAAGTTCGCAAGCCATTGAAAATGAAATGGTTGAACCTCAGAATCCGCCCGGTACGTTACAAGAAGGCTTACAAGAGATCTGCCTTCTGCAACCTGCTCTGCTCGTGGGACTTGTCTCGGTTCTAACAGGTCATGCGTTACAAGAAGACATTGCCCTGAGCGTCCGGTCTTTGCTGGATCGCGGGAAAGACATCCTGCGCACGGTGCCGGGGAGGCAGTAGCCCGCGATCTTCAATGCCGATGCCGCCATCACCCTCCGGCGTGCGCCTTCGGTGAATCCAACACGGCCGCACGGCGGTCCTCGACGCCACCAGCCTCCGCATCAACACTACGCCCTGGCAGCTAACCAAAGCGCCATTCGTTCTCGACTTGCTAACACCTGATTTGGCATCCGATTTTCAGACCGCCCATTTTGTCCGACGTTTACGCCGCCGCGCGCACCTGCCCGCCCAGCGTGAACGCGAGGGCGGTGAACTGGCCCACGTCGCCGCTTTCATCCACGATGGTGCGCCGCCGACTGCCCGGGTGGCGTATTTCAGCGCGTCGGTGTTGGAGGCCCGGCAGCTGATGCCCGGCTGCCCGGCGGGACTGAAGGCCAGCGAGGTGCAGCTGGGCAATCCGGATCTGGCGTCCACCACCTGGATGGTCCACGAGCCAGCGCTTATACTCGCGTATTTGATGCTGCCGTTGCCGCCGGAATAACAGATCGCCGGCTGGCCGGACGGAGTGAATGCCAGCGAATTATTCACGAAGCGCCGGAGGGCCTCACATTTTGATACGGACGCGGAGGAAGCGGCGCGCCGACTTTCCGAAGAGTTCGGTGTCGGCCCACTTCACGCGCTCGAATCCGCCGGGCAACGCGACGGGCGCGCCGACCGGGATGGGTTCCGGCTGGTCCCAGACATCCATGTCGGTGGAGGCTTCGAAGGTGTAGCTGGCGCAGGAAATGCGACGGATGAACTCGACGGTGAGGCGCGGGAGGCCTTCGATTTCCTCCACGGCAAACCGCGGCAGCCCGGCGGTGCCGACAGGGATCAGCGCCACCGCGTCGGGCGCGTTGGGATTCAGGTTGAAGGCAAACTCGGCGAGGTTGTCCGCACCGTCGTTGTCGGGGTCGGCGGCGGGCGCGGCGTTGGGATTTTCCGGCGAGCCGAAGTGCGTGGTCTGCCAGTCGATGAACACCGGGCAGCCGGCGGGATCGGTGACGAGTTGCGCGATGAAGCCGTGGCCTGCGGTATAGACGCCGGCGCTGCCGGTGCCTTCGATATCGAGCACACTGCCGGTGTTGGTATAGCTGACGGAAGTGGCGCGCGCTCCGCCGCCATCAAGCACGGCGGGCTGCACGGTGTAGCTGGCGCTGGTGTGCGGGCCGCTGGCTATGACGAGCGTGACCGCAGCGAGTGCGGCGAGAGTGAATGCGGTGTGTGGTTTCATGGAAGTTGGAGTCCCGCCTTCAGGCGGAATCATCTGTCAGAGTTCTTCGGTAGTGGCGCGGGTTGTTGATTCCTCCTCCAGGCGGGACTCCAACGGTTAGCGTTTTCGGGCCGGGCGCTCCAGTTTCTCCAGCCGCTGCTGCATGGCCTGGAGTTGCGCCTTGAGCGTGTCGTTTTCGGATTTGAGTTCCTGGGTGGCTTTCACGAGCACGGGGATGAGCTTTTCGTAGTCCATGCCGTAGAGCTGGTTCGCCGGGTCCTCCGGCTTTTGCACGGCTTCGGGGATGACCTGTTCCACTTCCTGCGCGATGAAGCCGATGGTCGCCGCGCTGCCGCCTTTCCCGTCCTCACATTTGAATGTGCCCTGCTCCACACACCCGCTGTGCTGCGTGTAGGCCCGCGGCTGGAGGCGCATGATTTCCTTCAAGCCGTAGGTAATCGGTCGCTGCTCCGTCTTGATGCGGGAATCGGAGTAGGTGGTCCAGGCATTCGCCCGGGCCTGACCGGTCGCCGGTGTGGCGCTGTTCGGCAGCGTCAAACGGTGGGTCATCTCGGCGTCATCGTCGATGGACCCGAGCCCCATGCGCCCGTCCTTCAGAATGGTTAGGGCATTGGATCCGACGCCGTTCGGGATTTGGGCATTGCCAATTTCAAAGAGACGGTCAGTCGCTACCCACGTCGTCGCACTGCCGGTATTGGCGGTGGGTCTCGAGCCGAGCGAGGACTCACCGTATGTTTCCGCCGCCGTGGAATAGCCGGCGGCGAACGAGTAACCCGCCAGCGCCACGGAATTATATCCCATCACCGTGGACAAGCGGCCCAGGGCCTGATTCCCCGATCCCAGTGTCGTCGCATAATCTCCCATCGCTTTGTTGGCGTAACCGAGCGCCGTGCCGCCGGTTCCGGCGGTATTGTTGTAGCCCGCGGCAAAGGAAGAGTCTCCGGCGGTATTGCTGGTGCCCAGAGCCATCGAATTCTCTCCGAGAGCGTGGCAGTACTGTCCGATCGCGAAAGAAAAGGGCCCGGAACTGTAATTCTGACTGCCGAAGAGATTGTCGGGCAGGTCCTCCAGCCTGATGGTACCCGGCGCCAGCGCGGTCGCCACTACCGGCGAGGGGATCCCCGCTGTCCAGCCGCCGGAGGACGGTGCCCCGGTATTACTCACCGCCAGTTGTCCCCACCCCGGCATGTTCCCGTCACACCTGTAGGCGGCGAGCACGGACCCGTCTGTTAGCCGGACGGCACTCAGCGTGTTGGAGGTGGAAACTTGAAGGGTATCAAACATCCGGGCCGCCGACCAATCGTAGGCCAGTTCGTTCGCTGCGGCGGACCACGCCAGCCTGCTCCCGGTGGCGGATTCAAAAACGGCGAAGGCATAGGTGCCCTCTACAATTCGGGAACTGGAGACCGGTCCGCAAATCACCGCGCGCTGCAGGATTGAGGAGATTTGGTAAGAGGCAAAGGTGCCGGAATTGTCGCTGAATTTAAGCGCCCCACTCCCTCCGGACGTGAACAGATCCAGATGGCTTACCTTGCCATGGTTGATGCTGGCTGGCGTTTCCCAGCCTCCCCCCAGAATGCCGGTGGATCTTACCAGGCGCATCTGGTCGGTCGCCGGATGATAATAGACGATGACCGGCAGGTCCCCGGGAGTGGCATCCATGTCCATGCACGACGGGTCGGTTAGGCCCGCGAGGGTGGCGTCCGGAGTTAGCGGGCTTCCCCACGCCGTTCCCGTGGTGTTGCTGCTCACGGTCATCCGCACCGTGCCCGCCGTGGCATCCAGATAGGCAATCACCGGCCGCTCGCTTCCCACGGTCACGGTGAATGTCTTTAAGCGGCAGCCCCGCCCGAGATCATTCGTGGCGTGCGCGGCCACGGTGACCGGCGCACTCCACGCACTGCCCGTGGCATTGGAGGCCCTGACATATTTCAAATCCCGGTTGGTTTGATCGTAGTAGGCGATGGCCGGATTGCCGTTCACCATGGCCATGCTGCACCACGCGCCGACGCTGGCTTCGCCGCCGTCGGCCACCACCGTAACGGGCGTATCCCACACGGAGCCGGCTGGATTTGCAGCCCTCACATATTTCAGGTCCCGGTTCGTGTCGTCCGTATAGGCGATGGCGGGATTTCCTCCCACGAGGATCATGTCGATCCACTCTGCCACTTCATACGTGTCCGGCACTCCCCCCCCATCCAGCACGAGGTTGTGTACCGGCACCGTGATCGTGAATCCGGTGGGCGTCACGTTCGCTGCGGGCACCAGCGCGTTATCGAAAGTGACGGCCGGAGCAGATTCAAATGGATAGGGAAACGTGACCGTCACGGTTCCCCCGGCCGCCGGAACCTGCTCGATTTGCTCGAGCCCCGATTGCGCTGAGTGCGCCAGTTGTGACGGCTGAATGGAATTGGGCGGGATGGCACTGGCGGGCACGCTGTCCACACTGGCGGCCCGGTGTGCATACCCCACCGGCGCGAGCCTCTGATCCGGTGTCAGTTGTTGAACTCCGTTCACCCCGTCGTTGAACCACACCCGCAGCCGCAGATCGGAACTGGAGAATAACGCGGACGGCACTGCCGCCATGTTTGTCAGCGAGGTATCCCCCAGGCGCACCGTATAAAGCCCGCCGGAGACCGGCACGCTGGTGAACGCTGAGGCATGACTGCTCCACAATGCAGTGCCCGCTCCATCCACCAGAGCGAAGCGAAACTGCCCCGTGCCCGTGAAGGCCGCGCCATTCACGGCCACGTGTCCCTGATAGTTGAGTGCCTGCGGCACCTGCGCCGCCAGCGGCAGGGTGCTGAGCAGGCCTCCGGCGATAATGAGGGTGAGGAACAGGGTTTTCATGGAATGTGTCCGGTGATTAGGTTTCGGCTCCGCAGTATCGCAGAAAAAATGGAAGCCTCAGCGCTTTCGGGTCGGGCGCTCCAGCCGGTTGAGCCGTTGCTGGAGTGCTGCCAGGGCGGCATTGGTGGCGTTGAGTTGCGTTTGCAGTGCGGTGTTTCCGGCTTTGAGAGCGTCGTTTTCCACCTTCAGTTCCTGCGCCGCCTTCACCAGGACCGGAATGATTTTTTCATAACTCATTCCGTAGAGCTGGTTCTCCGGATCTTTCGGTTTCTGCACGGCTTCGGGAATGACCGACTCCACTTCCTGGGCGATGAATCCGATCGTCGCTGCACTGCCTCCGGTCTCATCCTCACACTTGAACGTGCCGTGCTCCACACATCCGCTGTGCTGCGTGTAGGCTCTCGGCTGGAGCCGCATGATTTCCTTCAAGCCGTAGGAGATCGGTCGCTGCTGCGTCTTGATGCGGCTGTCTGAATAAGTCGTCCACGCATTCGCCCGGGCCTGGCCGATCGTTAGGGTAGCGCTGTTCGGCAGCGTCAACCGGTGGGTCATCTCAGGGTCATTGTCGATGGTTCCGAGGCCCATGCGCCCGTCCTTGAGAATAGTTAGGGCATTGGACTTTGTACTCCCGGTGACCGAGCCGTTGCCGAGTTCAAAGAGACGTTCCGTCGTTACCCACGCGGTCGCACTGCCGGTATTGGAGGTGGGATGCGGGCCCAAGGAGATCTCACCTGCTGTTTCCGCAATCGCTTGATAACCGGCGGCGAACGAGAAGTCACCCCGCGCCGCAGCATTGAACCCCATCACTGTGGAGAAGCGGCCGAGGGCCTGATTCTGCGTTCCCAGCGCCGTGGAGTTGTCTCCGAGAGCCTGGTTACCTGTACCGATTGCGGTGCTGCTTTCGCCGGCCAAATTGCTGCTGCCCGCGGCGAAGGAATAGTCTCCGGCAATGCAGGAGACTCCCAGCGCCATGGAATACTCTCCCAGCGCACCACAGTTCCGCCCCATGGCGAAGGAAAAGAACCCCGGAGAATGATTCTGAATACCGAAGAGATCGTCCGGCAGGTCCGCCAGCGTAAGCGCACCCGGTGCCAGGGCTGTTGCCACCACCGGCGCGGCCACCCCCGCGGTCCAACTGCCGTTATCCGGTGCGTTTATGTTGCTCACCGCGAGTTGCCCGCCATTGGCGAGACTCCGATAGGCGGCGAGGACAGCGCCATCCGTGAGCCGCACTGCACTCAGAGTATTGGAATCGTTGACCTGAAGCGTTTCAAAAAGCCGGGGCTCCTGCCAGCTGTAGCCGCTTTCACTGTTCGCGGCAGACCAGGCCAGCCTGTTCCCGTCACCGGATTCAAAAACGGCCAGGGGAAAGGTCCCCTCCACGATGCGGGCACACGGCACTCGACCGCAAATAATTTCCCGTCCCAGGTTTCGGGTCTCTACATTGTAGCCCGAATAGACTCCGGAAGAGTTGCCGTATTTCACTCCGAGTTGGCCCCCTGCGGTGAAGATATCCACCTGCGTCACTTTACCCTGCCCGATATCGTCGGGAGGCTCCCATCCGCCGCCCAGAATGCCGGTGGATTTCACGAGGCGCATCTGATTGAACCCGGGATGATAGTAAACCACCACCGGCAGGCCGCCAGGCGTGGTATCCATGTCCATGCTGGACGGGTCGGTGAAACCGACCAGCGTGGTGTCCGGGGTTAGCTGACTGCCCCATGCCGTGCCCGTGGTGTTGCTGCTCACGCTCACCCGCACCGTGCCCGACGTGGCATCCAGCCAGGCAATCACCGGGCGCTCACTGCCCACGGTGACCGTGAACGTCTTCAGACGGCATCCCTGCCCGAGATCGGCGGTCGCATGTGCGGCCACCGTCACCGGCACAAACCATGAACCGCCCGTGGTGTCGGCGGCCCTCACATATTTCAGATCCTTGTTTGTTTCATCGTAATAGGCGATGGCGGGATTGTTATTCACGACGGCCAGACTGCACCAGGCCCCGACTGCCGCCGCGCCGCCGCCCACCACCGTTACGGGGGCGCTCCATGCGGAACCGGTCGCATTCGACGCCCTGACATATTTCAGATCCCCGCTGGTATCATCGGTATAGGCGATGGCCGGATTCCCCCCCACCAGGGTCATGTCCAGCCACTTCGCCACATTGTTGGAGATCGGTGATCCATCATCCACTACCAGGTTGTGCACCGGCACTGTGATCGTGAATCCGGTGGTGGTGATATTCGCCGTCGGGACGGGCACTCCGTTGAAAGCGACCACCGGCGCGGATTCAAAGGGCTGGGAAAACGGAATCGTTACGGTGCCTCCGGACGGCGGCAGTTCATAGATCGGTTCGTATCCCTGCTGCGCGGAATGCGCCAGTTGTGAGGGTTGAATGGAATTCGGCGGGATGGCACCGGGCGGGACGGTGTCCACGCTGGCGGCGTGGTGCGCATAACCCACCGGCGCGAGCCGTTGATCCGGTGTCAGTTGTTGAACTCCGTTCACCCCGTCATTGAACCACACCCGCAGCCGCAGATCGGAATTAGAGAACAGCGCGGAGGGCACTATCGCCATATTTGTCAGGGAGGTATCCCCCAGGCGCACTGTATAAAGCCCGCCGGAGACCGGCACGCTGGTGAACGCCGAGGCATGACTGCTCCACAATGCAGTGCCGGCTCCATCCACCAGCGCGAAGCGAAACTGTCCCGCGCCCGTGAAGGCGGTGCCATTCACAGCTACGCGTCCCTGATAATTGAGCGCCTGCGGCACCTGCGCCGCCAGCGGCAGAGTGCTCAACAGGCCCGCAGCGAAAATGAGAGTGAGGAACAGGGTTTTCATGGGATGTATCCGGTGATTAGGTTTTCCGGGCGCAGTATCGCAAACAAAATGGAAGCCTCAGCGCTTCCGGGTGGTGCGCTCCAGCCGGTCGAGCCGCTGCTGGAGTGCTCCCAGGGCGGAATTGGTGGCGTTGAGTTGCTTCTGCAGCGTGGTGTTTCCGGCTTTGAGAGTGTCGTTTTCCGCCTTCAGTTCCTGCGCTGCTCTCACCATTACGGGGATAAGCTTTTCATAACTCATCCCGTAAAGCTGATTCGCCGGATCATCCGGCTTCTGCACCGCTTCAGGGATGACCTGCTCCACCTCCTGCGCAATGAAGCCGATGGTCGCGGTCCTGCCGCCGTTTTCATCCGCGCATTTGAAAGTGCCGTGCTCCACGCAGCCGCTGTGCTGGGTATAGGCCCGCGGCTGGAGTCGCATGATTTCCTTCAAACCATACGTGATCGGCCGTTGCTCCGTTTTGATGCGGCTGTCGGAATACGTGGTCCACGCCTGAGCGCGCGCCTGTCCGCTGCCGGCAATGCCACTGTTAGGCAATGTCAGTGCGTGGGTGATTTCCGCATCCGTGTCCATCGCGCCAAAACCGGTGCGGGCATCCTTCAGGATGGTGATGGCGTTGGAACGAGAGCCGGTCACCGTGCCGTTTCCGATCTCAAAGAGCCGGTCAGTACTCAACCGCGTGGTGGCGCTGCCGCTTTGCAGCGTGGGATAGATGCCGAGCGAAATCTCACCCAGCGATTCCGCGTTGGTGTGGTGTCCGAGGGAGAATGCGACATTCCCGGCGGCTTCGGCATAGTAACCCGCGGCTAACGAATGGAAGCCGCTGGCCGTCGAGTTTTGCCCCATCGCGGTGGAGTAGAAACCGGTGGCGCTGGTGGACGAGCCCAGGGCCGTGGACGCCCAGCCGCTGGCCATGGTGCCGCTTCCCAGAGAGACCGCCGCGTAGCCGTCCGCCACGGCACCATTACCGATGGCCACGGAATAATTGCCTCCTGCCCGGCTATTATACCCCATGGCCGTGGAATTGTACCCACCGGCCGTGGTCCGGGATCCGCTGGCGAAGCTTCCCTGTCCAAGGGCGTCGCCACCCACGGCAAACGACCCGCTTCCATAGGCTTTGCCGGACCAGAAGATATCCGGAGCCAGAGACTCGCGGGTAATGCTCCCCGGCACGACACTGGTGGCTACCACCGGCGCGGCGAGCCGGGCTTCATAGGTAATAGTCGCGAGGGCAGTGGTTCCGGAGACCCGGACCTGTCCGCCACCGTGGGTCGAATGAAAGACTGCGAGGACGCTCCCGCCGGCCAGGCGCACCGCTGCGGGCCGTTCGAAGCTGCTCCCGCTGTCAGCCACCATGCGCTGGGGCTCTTTCCACGCTGCGCCGTACGCGGTGGAGGCCACGGAAAGGTTGAGAACGCCGTTCGCGCCGCTAACAATCGCAGGCAGCGAACCCTCCACCGGTTTGGAGTGAGGCCGGCTGGATTCGCAGATGGCGTCGCGCCCGGTATTCGCCCCTGGCACATACCTCGAGGAAAAAACACCCGAGGCCTCCTCCCACATGATGGCCACGTTTTGCCCATCATCCTGCAGGTTGTAAATGTCCACCTGCGTGGCGGTCATGCCGCCCCCCATCGTATCCACCGGGTTCCATGTGCCTGACAGCAGACCTGGACTGGTCACAGTCGCCAGCGCATGAGTGACCTGATCGTAATAGGCGACCAGCGGCAGCCCGTCCGGCTTCTCATGAAAGTCAAATGCCGCGGGATCTGTCAGTCCCGCGAGCCCGGGTGACGGTGTTTGCGGTGTACCCCATCCTGTTCCCGTGGCATTGTTGGC
>JANNVM010000001.1:0-3001 GCA_031414455.1 Verrucomicrobiota bacterium | reverse complement strand
GAGCACGCCCTGTTTGATCTCCGCGACCATGAGGCTGCCGAGGAAGATGGCGGCGATGCGGCATTCTCCGCCACGCAGGCTGCAGCCGCCAAGCACCGCGCCGGCGATGGCCCAGAGTTCATAGAAACTTCCAAATGTGGAGCCGAGCGCCGACTTCGTCTCCGCTAGAAACAGCACGCCGGCCAGCCCGGCGAGGACCGAACAGATCACGAACGACAGGATCCGCATGGCATTGGTCGGCACCCCGCTGAATCTCGCGGCCTGCTCATTGCGTCCCGTCGCGAGCATCTGACGGCCCCACACGGTTTTGTTAAGAAACACAGCCGCCACTACGCTGAGGCCGGTGAGGATAAGGAAAACCGCCGGGACCGGCAGCCACTCCACCGGCCGCCCTGACACCAGTGTTGCCGGCATCCATTGCAGGCTTTCCGGCAGCATTTGCTCGCGGCCGTCACCCGCGACGCGCGCGAGTCCGCGGTAAATAAACAGCCCGCAGAGCGTCACGAGGAACGGCTGGAGTTTCAGCCGCGTCACCAGCAGGCCGTGCGCACAGCCCGCCAGCACTGACAATCCGATGATGGCTCCAACGGCCGCCGCAGGATGCCAGCCGTGGGTCGTCACCAGGACCGGAAGCAGCACGGCACAAAATCCAATCCACGATCCGATGCTCAGATCAATGCCCCCGGTGATGATCACAAAACTCACCCCCAGCCCGATGATGCCAAACAGCCCGGCGTATTTCAGCGTCAGGCCGATGCTTTCGCTGCCGAGGAATTTCGGCTCCAGCCACCAGCATACCAGCGAGAGCAGCGCGAGGAAGCCCGCAATGAGGAGAGTCTTTTGATGGGAGGCCAGGAATGTCATGACGGGCAGGCGGATTTTTGCCCGGGGCTCACGGGGAGTGGCGGGCTGAGGCCGTCATTCTTAGACCTGCCGCAGGCGATTCGTCCAATCGTTTTGAGAATGCGCCTTTGGCGATGATGGTAAATGGCGGCTGCAACCCGCCACTCCCAGTGCTCACTGCCCCGCAATAACATTCTTTCCAGGACGGCACTGTGGAATAACGATAACACGCACCTTCGCCTCCGGGCGGCCCCATTGTTCGGTGATCGTCACCCGCACCGGCACAGTACCCTCACTGTGGAGCCGCACCCGCAGCGTCAGCGGAGTGGCGGGAAGTTCGGGAAGCACAAAGTCCTCCGGAGCCATGCCCGTGCCGTCGAATGACAGCGCACCGCCGAAGGCCGGGAGCGGATTCCGCCACGAGCACAGTTCGTAGTCCGGCCCCTCGATCTCAAGGTCCACATCACCCTCCCCGCCGGCGCACTCCACCACGATCCGCAGACGGGCGGACATTTTGCCATCGAGGCCGGCGGCGTCGCGGCGGGTCACCTGGTGGCTGACGCGGCGGAGTTGCGTTAGGGATTCGTCCTTCCGGCCTGCGGCCAGCAACGCGAGCCCGAGGTCGCGCAGCGTGGCGTCGCTGGAGCCGAACGTGCGCCGGGCTTGAGCGAGCACATCCACAGCCAGCGCCGGCTCGTCCCATTCCTGGAGCACCCACGCGAGCAGACGCAGCCGGGCGTGATCGTCTTTGCCACGAATGGCGAGGCGGGAGAGCGTGCGGAGGGCTTCCGGCTGCCGGCCGGCGCGGCGGAGGGCCGTGGCGCGCGCAACGATCTCAGGGCCGCTCATCGCGAGGGCTTCGCCGGCCTTTCGGCTCCAGTCTCCGGTCGCACTGCCGGGGTGATAGTAGTCGAGGCCCACGGGCCCACTAACAGGGGCGACTCTGCCGGTGACAGGGAAGCTGCTGCCATTCCCAGCGAAAAGGTCTCCGCCCCACGGCCAGCCGCCGCTACCGCCGAAGGTCTGCGGAATCTGGGGAGGGTCGAACCTTCGCGATGGAGTCGTTGGGGTCATTGGGAAGCTGCTGCCGCTCTGTGCCGGGGCGCTGTCGGCACCGCCGGTGACGGGGACTGCGCCACTGGCTGGCTGGGGCGGGACAACGACCGGTTCGCTTTGGCCCGAGGGGATGTCGGAAGTTCTGGAAAGAAAAGAATTGTCTCTGTAGCCGACGCCGGTGCCGCCAAAGGGATCGGCGGGGCCATCGGAGCCGCCCCGCTGCAGCCAGCCGGTGATGTTGAACGGATCCATGGCCGGTGCGATGCCGCTCAGCATCCCTGACGTAAGGCTACCGAGGAATTCCGCCATCAGTATCGTGGCCTCTATTCTCGCCCCGTGTATTTCGTGGGCCTGACGAATGAGTTCCTGAGAGGAGTCAGTAGTCCGGTAGCGCGCTGCCAGATCACTCAACTTCTCCCGGGCCGGGGCCGCCGAAGCTTTCCACTCAAGCCAGGAGGGATCCTTTTGCAGCCAGTTCAAATTTCTCGATTCCTCAACCTCAACCTCCCGGCGATGGTACTTAAAGCGTGCGTCATTCTCCCGCCTGTCACCGAGTGCGGCCCGCTTTTGTTCACTGCGCACCCGGCGGTGCCATTCCCAGGCTGCGCCGCGCTCGCCGGCGGGTCGCCGCAAGGCCCGGTCGAATGCAGTTAGGGATTCGCGGTCCTGCTTTTCGTCCGCGGCTTCTGTCTTCGATGCGAGTTGCGCGAGGTCCGGCGGCAGAGGAATTCCAAACCGCTCGTAGTCGCTCTGCTGCTCCAGCACGATGAGCGATGTGGTCGCCGTGAGGAAGGGCGCGGCGTCAGGGCTGGCATTCATTTCCTCCCGCAACAGTCCGTCGCTGGCGGCGGCGAGACGGAGGAAATTCCGGCGCGCCTGCTGGTGCGCCTCGAGGGTGCCGGAGACGGTGTCGGTGCCTTTGGTGACGATGAGTGTCTTTTCGCAGAAGGTTAGGGAGCCGTGTCCCGCTGACAATTCACCCGTGACGAGCCAGCCGCCGGCGGGCAGCGGATGGAAGTTGATGGCAATGAGGTTTTCCGTCGTCATGGCCGCGCGGTGACGGAATTGAATCTCCTGCGGAATGCGCGGATCGAGCGCCATG